>JALSSG010000223.1 GCA_026984355.1 Hydrogenothermaceae bacterium | reverse complement strand
AAACTATGTCTCCAACATTATGAGGAAAATTTTCCCAGGGGTTTGGTTCTAAGTCTCTTTTACTAAAGATAATTTTATTATTATCTTTATCTATTTCTTTAACTACTACCTCTATTTCCTCTCCTTCTTCAAAAGAAGACGGAGATACATCTTTTTTCCATGAAATTAAAGAAGCTGGTAAAAAGCCAGTTATTAAATTATCCACAGAAAGAACAATGCCTTTATCTGTAATTTTCTTAACTTTTGCTCTTACTACTCTTCCTTCTTCAAGCAGTGAAAGAATTTTTTCTTTTTCTTTTTCTAATTCTTCTTGAAGAACTTTTTTTCTTGAAACTACAATATTTGGAGTTTTTCTACTTTCATCTATGCTTAGTATATAAACTTCTGTTTTGTAACCTTCTGGCAACGTTTCTCTTTTGTCTAATCTACTCTCAGATAGGGGCATAAAGGCCTTTATTCCATTTAAATTAACTATATAACCTTTTTCTAAAGGTTTTTCTATTACTGCTGAAACTCTCTGATTGTTTTCAAAGGCTTGCTTAAGATTTTCAAGCCTTTCTTTAAAGATAAGAGGTTTTCTTGTAAGTAAAAAGTACCCTTCTTTATTTTTTTTGCCTGTAAATACTGCTTTTATTTCCTGTCCTTCATGTAATTCTTCATCATTTAATGGAAGTGCAGCTTCTGATTTCATTCCTATATCTACAAATGCTGTATCACCATTTATCTTTACTACTTTTCCTTCAACTATACTTCCTTTTTCTATATTTGTTTGTGGAGAAAGATACTTTTCTAACTCTTGTTCAAAGTTTTCCATTTTATTAATTAACCTCGTTAGAGTTTGTTATCTGTTTTATTTTTTCTACTACCTCATTAATAATCCAATCAGGAGTAGATGCTCCTGCACTTACACCTACATTTTTTACATTACTAAACCATTCTGGCTTTAATTCATCTGCTTTTTCTATATGATATGTATTTGGGTTAAGTACTTTTGAAATTTGAGCAAGTCTATTAGTATTTCCACTATGTTTACCACCTATAATTATCATTATATCAACTTCTGGAGCAAGGGCTTTAACTTCTTCTTGCCTTATTGAAGTAGCATCACAGATAGTATTAAATATTTTGACTTCTTCAGCATTCTCAGCTATATACCCTACAGCTTCTCTAAAAAAGTCTTCACTTTGTGTGGTCTGTGCTACTACTCCTATTTTATTCCTTCTTGGAAGATTTCTTATCAGTTCTTCCATATTTTCTACTACTATTCCTTTACCACCTGCTTCTTCTAAATGACCTAATGTTCCTATAACTTCTGGATGTCCTTTTTCTCCGATTATTACAACAAAATAACCTTCTTGTACCAGCTGGCGAACTTTATCGTGAACTTTTTTCACAAAAGGACAGGTGGCATCTAATACGTTTACACCTTTTTGTTGAAGCTCCCTTTCAACAGAAGGAGGAACACCATGAGACCTTATGATAACTGTATCACCTTCTTTTAAATCTTCATGATTTTTTAGTTCTTTTACATTCAATTTTTCTAAAAATTGGACTACCTGCTTATTATGTATTATAGGTCCATTAGTATATGCACCGCCAAGTTTTTCTCCTGCCTCTTTTGCCATATCTACTGCAATTTTAACCCCAAAACAAAAACCTGCTGAATTTGCAACTTTTATGTTAACCATGATTTTTACCTCTTAACTTTATAATTTCTTCCATTATCTTTTGTGAAGCTTCTTTATAGTCGTTATCTTTACTAAAGAAAATAGGTTTTCCTACAGATATATTTATATCATATTTAAATAATTTAGGAAATTTATAATCCCTTGGCAAAATTTTTTCTGTACCGGATATAAAAACTGGTATAACAGGAACACCAGTTCTCGTAGCTAAAAGTCCAACTCCGCTTTGAGCTTTACCAAATTTACCTGGAGGCATTCTTGTTCCTTCTGGAAAAATACCTATACACTGATTATCTTTTAAAGCCTTTAATGCTAATTTTAAAGATTTTATATCCCGTCCATTTCTACTTACTGGAATAGCTCCTGCATTTTTTACAAAACTTCCAAATAAAGGTGGCTTAAATAGTTCCTCTTTTGCAAGAAATAAAACTGGTCTTGGAGATATAGTGTTTAAAACAAGAGGGTCTAAATGACTTTTATGGTTTGCTGCTAATATACAACCTCCATGTAATGGAATGTTTTCAATTCCTTTTACATTAATTTTTAGAAATTTTTTTATAAGGGGTTTTAACTTAAAGAAAACTTTATAACCTGTATCAGAATAGTACTTACTCATATATTCCCAAAATTTAAGCTTTTTTAAATTATACCATTTTTATTACATATATCTTCCAATGGACAATCTATACATAACGGTTTTGTTTTGCAATGTGTTTTCCCATGTTCTACTATAAGAGCATGATATTCTTTGTAAATAGATACATCCTCTGGTATTTTTCTTTGGATAATCCTTTGTAATTCATCATACTTTATATTTTGTGTAATCAAGTCTAATCTATAAAAAAGCCTTTTTGTATAAGCATCTATCACAAAAGTGGGTTTATTAAGACCATACAGTAAAATACTGTCAGCAGTTTCTTTACCTATACCATTAATATTAAGTAAAGTTTCTCTGGTTATGGATTTTTTATCTATTGATGAAACTGTCTTTACAAAGTTTTTTATCGTTTTTGATTTCCTTCTATAAAATCCAGCTGGTTTTATCAAATTTCCTAAATATTGCTCATCTATATATAAAAGAGTTTTCCAATCAAGTGCAGAAGCAGTAAGAAGGTTTGATATGGCTTTTTCTACATTTTTCCAATTTGTGTTTTGAGTAAGAATAGCTCCTACTGATATTTCTAAAAAAGGGTCTACCTGTCCACTTACAGGCCACCAGTGTTGATGACCATATTTTGAAAGTAGTTTTTTGTATATCTGTAAAAACAAATTATTTCTTTCTTTTCGGTACTAAGGTAAACAACATATTTCTACCTTCTTTTACAGGTTTTTTTTCTACATCTGCTATATCACTTACATCTTGGATTATCCTGTTAGCAAGTTTCTCTCCAAGTTCTGGATGTACGTTTTCCCTTCCTCTAAACCATATCCATATCCTTACTTTATCTCCATTTTCTATAAATTCTCTTATATGTTTAAGTTTGGTTTTATAGTCATGTTCTTCTATATTTAGTTTAAATTTTATCTCTTTAACATGTTGTATTTTCTGTTTTTTCTTTGCTTCCTTTTCTTTTTTCTTTTGCTGAAACTTGTATTTTCCATAGTCCATTATTTTGCATACAGGCGGATTAGCATTAGGAGAAACTTCTACAAGGTCTAACTCTTTTTCTTTAGCTAGCCTTAAAGCTTCTTCTATTGGGACAACACCTAAATTTTTTCCTGTTTCGTCTATAAGACGAACCTGCCTTGCTCTTATTTTTTCATTGATTCTTAGTTCTGCTACGATAACTAACTTACCTCCAGATTTATTTTTAAATTTTTATTTAATATCGAATGTTTTTTAAATTCTTCTCTTTCATATGGAAAATCTTTCCTAAAATGTACTCCTCTACTTTCTTCTCTGTTTAATGCTGATACCGTTATAGCTTTTGCTAAATTTATTATATCTTTTAAGTAATTATTATTAGCATTTTCTTCCAATTGTTCAAGGGTCTTAAAAGCTTCTTCTAAACTCTCTTTATTTCTTATAAGTCCTACTTTTTCCCACATTAATTTTTTTAAGTTAAGAATAATTTCATTATTTAAATGACTTTTATTTTCGCTTTCGCTTCCTTGATTTTTTATATCTGGAATTTTTACAAAATCATTGTTCATATTATGAACAAAAACAGAGTAAGCTGTTTTAAAACCAAAAACAACACATTCCAAAAGTGAATTACTTGCTAATCTATTGGCACCATGGACTCCTGTACAGGAAACTTCCCCTACTGAAAAAAGCCCTTCTATTTTAGTTTTTCCATCTGCTTGAGCTTTTATTCCACCTATAGTGTAGTGAGCTGCTGGACTAACAGGAATTTTTGTCTTTCCTGCCAGACCTACGTACTTTAGCATACTTGCTATGTTTGGGAATCTTTCTTCAAAATTAATCCCTTTTTCTTTCAAAGGAGTTATATCAAGATATACTTTTTTCCCTTCTAAATTCTTTAGAAATATTGCTCTTGCTACCTCATCTCTTGGTTTTAACTCATCTATAAACCTTTCACCGTTATCATCTATAAGTATTGCACCTTCCCCTCTAACTGCTTCTGAAATAAGATAAGCTGGAAATCCTTCTAAATCTAAAGCTGTAGGATGAAACTGAACAAATTCTAAATCCATTAATGTAGCTCCAGACCTATACGCAATTGATAGAGTATTACCAGATATATAATATTGAGATGTATTCCTGAGGAAAATTGAACTGTATCCTCCTGTTGCAAGAACTACAGATTTAGCTCTTATAAAATATTTACTGTTTCTCTTTGAAACTATAATACCTGCTACTTTATTATTAACAGTTATAATTTCTTCTAACTTATATTCTACTCCAATGTGAACATTTTCTGCACTTAGTATTTCCCAGAGTGTCTTACCTATTGCACTTCCTGTTTTATCTTTCACATGAAGTACTCTTCTTTTTGAATGAGCACCTTCTCTTGTTAGTTTTATCTTTCCATTTTCTATATCGAAAGGAACACCATACTTTATAAGGTCTATAACTCTTTCTACACCTTCTTCTACAAGAACTCGAACATTTCTATCTATACAGAGCCCTTTTCCTGCTTTTATAGTATCAAGATAATGATATTCAGGGTCATCATCTTTACTTATAGCTGCTGCTATACCTCCCTGTGCTAAAAACGAGTTTGAATTTCCTATTTTTGTTTCAGAGATTATTAGAGGTTTAATTCCAAGTTTTATAAGCTGTAGTGCTGTAGAAAGTCCAGCAATACCTGCACCAATAACAACAACTTCTACCTTTTCTTCTGGAAGTTTTTTTGTATCAAAATTTGTAATGTATCTATCCATTAAACAGTTGTAGGATTTTTTAATTTTTCAAATAGCTTCATAAGTATATCAGCAAGCTTTTGAGGATTATGTCTTGCATATGTACCTTTATCTATTAAATCACCAGAACATACCATAAGTCCCATTTCTGATAAATTTCCTGCATCTGCAACTACTGGTTCTGAGTGTTCCTTTAAATACCTTCTTAAAACTTCATCTGGTGGTAGGGTAGTATTTACAATAACAGCATCTATAAATGGTTTGCCAACTACATTATAAAGAGCTTTCACATGGTCTGAAGCTGTAAATTTGTCAGTTTCACCGTACTGGGTCATAACATTAACTATATATATTTTCTTTGCGTTAGTTTTTAGTAAAGCATCTGATATATCTTTTACTAAAAGATTTGGAATTATACTTGTAAACAAGCTACCTGGACCAAGAATAACAAAATCAGCATTCAATATCTTTTCTACAGCTTCTTTAGGTGCTCTAATATCTGAAGGCTCAAGCCAGATTCTTTTTATTTTAGCTTTAAGCTGTTTTCCGTATTCAGTAATTTCTGTCTCTCCTTCTATAATCTTTCCGTCAGTAAACTCTGCTACGAGATTAACAAGTTCTACAGTGGAAGGTATAATTTTACCTTTTATTTTTAAGATACTTGATGTTATTTCTATCGCTTCTATGAAACTTCCTGTAATCTTTGTAAGAACTGTTAAAAATAAATTTCCAAAACTGTGCCCTTTCAGACCTTCTCCTTCTTCAAATCTATATTGAAAAGCTTTAGAAAGAATAGCTTCATCTTCAGCTAAAGCTACTATACAGTTTCTAATATCTCCTGGAGGGGGTATATTCAACTCTCTACGTATCCTTCCAGAACTTCCACCATTATCAGCTACTGTAACTATCGCTGAAAGGTCTTCTATCTTGTCTGGAACAAAGTGTTTTATACCTCTGAGTAAAGAAGATAATCCTGTACCACCACCAATAGCTACAACTTTCATTTTCTACCTCTTTAAACTAAACCTTTCATTAAATATCAATTTTTATTAAAAAATTTCAATATTTTTTCTTTACTTATTTCGGTAATTAATCCTTTTTCTGTTATTATAGCGCTAATATTTTCTGCTGGCGTTATATCAAATGATAAATTTAATGCCTCTGACTTCTCTGGTGCAACTATACATCCTCCACAGGTTTTAACCTCATTTTCATCTCTGATTTCTATAACTATATCTTCTCCTTTTTCAATAGTTAAATCAAAAGATGAAGTAGGAGCAGCTACATAAAAAGGTATATTATGCTTCTTTGCTAAAACTGATAAAGAGTAAGTACCAATTTTATTAGCTACATCTCCTCTGGCTGTAATCCTATCTGCACCTACAATAACAGCATTTATCTCACCTTTTTTCATAAGAAATCCAGCTGCAGAATCAACAATGATTTTATGAGGAATACCTTCTTGAAGAAGTTCCCATGCAGTCAGTCTTGACCCCTGTAAATATGGTCTTGTTTCATCAACATATACAAATAAATCTTTACCATTTTGATAGGCTGACCTTATAACTCCTAATGCAGTTCCCCATCCAGACGTTGCAAGTGCACCTGTATTACAGTGAGTTAATATCTTCCAGTTGTCTCTAATTAAAACCTCTCCATAACCACCTATAGACTTATTTGCGTGGTAATCCTCTAAATCTATTCTGTTTGCCTCTTTAAAAAGTTCTTCTATAAGCTCATTACCATATATACCTTTTTTTATAAGAGAGTTAAATTTTGACAACATCCTATCAAGAGCCCAAAATAGATTGACAGCTGTAGGTCTAGTATTTTTTAAAGTTTCATAAATCTGCTTAGATTTTTGTTTTAACACTTCAGGTTCTACTGTAGAAAATTCATTTATACCTATAGCAAATCCATAAGCTCCAACTATACCAATAAGGGGAGCACCTCTTATAATCATTGATTTGATAGCTTCTGCTACCTGATTATAATTAGAAAGCTCTATCCACTCTTCTTCCAGTGGAAGTTTAAGCTGATTTAATACTAATAGATTTCGCTCTTTTAGTTTTATAGGTCTTATATCCTTTAATTTTCTCAAAACAACACCTGCACTAATAGTTTTAAATATTATATAATCAAAATTGCTAGGGTAGAATTTTAACTATATTTAATTTATATTTTGAAATAAAAACAAAATTTGGGGAGAATTTTATGTTAAAAAAAGAAGATGTAATAAAAGTAGCTCAACTTGCGAAGCTTAAGTTAAAGGAAGAAGAAATAGAACTATTTTCTAAACAGCTACCTCAGATTGTAAACTTTGTTGAAAAGCTAAATGAGCTAGATACAGAAAATGTTAAACCTTTTTATGAGTTAATAGATAAAACTACTCCTATGAGGGAGGATATTCCAGAAAATGGCCTTTCTCAAGAAGAGGCTCTTTCTAATGCTCCTGAAGCAGAAGATGGGTTTTTTGTAGTTCCAAGAGTTGTTGAAAAAGATTAATGTATGTATATATTACTTTCACTTTAAAATTTCCTGGAGGAACTTTTTATGGGAGAAACTCTTGAAAAAGACCCTAAAGAGCTTGAAGCAAAGAAAAAAGCTTTAGAAACAGCCCTTACACAGATTGAGAAAAAGTACGGTAAAGGTTCCGTAATGACTTTCTCGTCAGAGGCTGTAAAATCAGTAGAAACTATATCTACAGGTTCTTTGGCTCTTGATCTGGCAACAGGTGTTGGGGGAGTACCAAAAGGAAAAGTTATAGAGATATATGGTCCAGAGTCTTCAGGAAAAACAACACTAACTCTTCACATTATAGCAGAAGCCCAAAAAAATGGTGGTAAAGCTGTATTTATAGATGCTGAACATGCTTTTGACCCTAAATATGCAAAATCTATAGGTGTTAAT
>JALSSG010000222.1 GCA_026984355.1 Hydrogenothermaceae bacterium | reverse complement strand
CAAAGCTAATGCTATTCCTGTGATAAACGCAATTATTGAAAGGATTATATTTGTAGTTCTTTGTAGTTCTCTATCATAATTTTCAAGTAAAAACCTATTTTCTTTTAGTAATAAACCTCTAAGTACGTTTCTGTCTATATGAGATATTATATTTTTGTTTATTAAGTTTACTTTTGCTATTTCATACCACCTATTTTCTGATTCAAAATACATAGATATTTTTAAAATATCGTCTTCTAAAATTCCTCTTATTTTGTAAAAATCATAAAAATCAAGAAAATCCCTTTTTAAATCATCTCCAATAAGGAAAATAAAAACATTTTTTATTTCTTCATCTAAATTCTTTCCAAACAGAACATGTTTTAAATATTTCATTTTTTGTCATCTCTTAAGTTTTGCTCCTAATTTCTTCCTCTTTTGATTTATAAAATCCTGAACCTCTTTCCAGCTTCTTGTGTTTAGTATATGCTCCTTAGTAGCCCATCCTCTTCTGGCTTGTGCAACGCCAATTTCCATATAAGCAAAATGTCCTAAATTATGACTATCTGTATTTATAACAAGCATAACTCCTTCTTCTACAGCTTTCCTAATCCATATGTCGTTTAAATCCATTCTTGATGGTTGAGCATTTATCTCTAATGCAGTACCTGTTTCTTTAGCTACCTTCATAATTATATCCATGTCAAGCGGGTATGGGTCTCTTTGACCTATAATCCTTCCTGTAGGATGCCCAATAGCTGTAACATATGGGTTTTCCATAGCTTTTACAATTCTTTCTGTATTATCTTGATTTAGATATGAGTGTACTGATGCTATTACCCAGTCTAATTTTGATAGTATCTCATCAGGTAAATCTAAAGAACCATCATATAATATGTCTACCTCTATTCCTTTTTTTACAAAATCAAACCCAATCATTTTATTTAACTTTTCTATTTCTTCTATTTCCTTTAAAACTTTTTCTTCATCTAATCCATGAGCAACTCTAACAGCTTTTGAGTGGTCAGTTATAGCTATATATTCATATTTATAGTGTTTTTTAACATAGTCTATAATCTGATTAATTGTATAAGCTCCATCTGTCCATGTTGAATGAACATGTAAGTCCCCTTTTATATCTTTTAGTTCAACGAGTTTTGGTAGTCTGTGCTCTAATGCCGCCTCTATCTCTCCTCTATCTTCCCTTAGCTCTGGAGGAATCCAGTCCATACCAATAGCCTTATATACACCTTCTTCTGTCTCTCCTGCAATTTTTTCACCAGTCTTTGCATCAAATACGCCATATTCGTTTACTTTAAGGCCTTTTTCTTTAGCTATCTCTCTCATGTGAACGTTATGTTGTTTTGAACCTGTAAAATACTGAAGAGCAGCTCCCCATTCTTCCTGTTTGAATATTCTAAGGTCAACCTGTCTTTCTTTCCCTTCTATATCCATAATAACACTTGACTTTTTAGGACCTTTTACGAGGACTTCTTTTACTTCTGGAAAGTCTGTAAAGAAATCCATAATTTTCATTCTATACTCATCTTTAGAGACTATTAGAATGTCTATATCACCTATAGTTTCTTTTCTTCTCCTTAGGCTACCTGCAACTTCTATTTTTTCTACTTCTTTTAGTTCTTTTAGCTTATTTACTAAATATTTAGATAGGTTAAGAGCTTCCCACAGTAAAATCCT
>JALSSG010000221.1 GCA_026984355.1 Hydrogenothermaceae bacterium | reverse complement strand
ATTATCTTCTGATAGAATAAAGTCTACTCGTGCTGCTCCCTTTACATTTAAGATATCACAACTTTTTTTAGCTAATTGTTTGATTTTATTGTAAATTTCTTTTTCTATACGTGCTGGGTATATGTATTTTGTTTTATTTGATAGATATTTGTTTTGAAAATCGTAAAATCCATTTTCAACAATTATTTCCACTATTTCAAGTGGTTCTCCGTTTAATATACCTACTGTTAGTTCTCTTCCTTTTATATACTGTTCTACTATTATTTTTGAATCTAATTTATATGCTTCATTTAATGCTTTAGTTAGATGGGCTTTATCGTTTACTATGAAAACCCCAATAGATGAACCTTCTGTAGCAGGCTTCACAACCAGTGGAAATTCTATGTCTGGTATATCATTTTCTGGAAAATTTAAAGTTATCCCTTTAGGAACTGGAATATTTTCTGAAGATAGAAGTTTTTTTGTAATATCTTTATCCATTGTTATAGCACTTGTCTTAGGGTCAGAGCCTGTGTATTTGATATTTAAAAATTCAAGGATGCTTTGTATAGTACCGTCTTCTCCTCCTTTACCATGGAGTACTATAAAAGCTAAATCTGGATTATATTCTAAAATTTTATCTATAAATAACTTTTTATCTATAGGATCAAATACTTTGTAATTTATTCCTAATCTTTTTAATGCATCCTCTACAGCTTTTCCACTTTTTATAGATATTTCTCTTTCTGATGATGTTCCACCATATATAAGTGCTAATTTTATATTTTTATCCAATTATTTTTACCTCTTTTTGTAGTTCTATGTTAAAGTTTGATTTAACAAGGTTTTCGGCGTGTTCTAAAAGTTTCATTAAATCTGTATAATTTGCATTTCCATAATTTATAAGAAAGTTTGCGTGTTTTTCTGAAAATCCTATATCTCCTATTCTATATCCTTTCAATCCTGATTTTTCTAATAAAAATCCAGCTGGGTACTGCTTATGATTTTTATACGTAGAGCCAGATGTTGGAACATTAACAGGTTGTTTTTTATTTCTATCTAAAATAATTTTCTTTATTATTTCTTTTATAGGTTTTTTGGATTTTTTTAGTTTTAATATGGCAGATAAAACTATTCCTTCCTTTTGAAAATCTGTATATCTATAACTATGATTTATTGAGTTTTTGTGGCTTTCTACAATTTCTCCCTGTTTGTTTAACCAGTATACTTTTTCCAGTATGTCAAAAATCTCTACACCAAAAGCTCCAGCATTCATTGTAATAGCTCCACCTATTGTAGCTGGTATACCTGCTAATTTTTCAAAGCCTTCTAGATTTTTTTCTTTTACAAGAGATAATATCTCTTTAAAAGAAATACCAGCTGAGGCATGTATATAAACTTCATTACCTTTATCCCAGTATTTTAAAAATTTAAACTTCCTTGTTGATATAAAGTAGTGGTCTAAAATCCCATCTTTAAATATAACATTACTTCCTATACCGAGGATATATATCTTTTTATTTTTTTCAAAAGCTTCTGTTTGGATAATTTTAAATTCTTCCATTGTTTTTGGGAAAAAAATATGTTTTCCAATACCACCAATCTTTATAGTGCATAGTTTTCTCAAGTCTATATTTTCTACTAAATCAATTTTTCTTAAAGATAACATTTTCAATCTCTCTAATTATAATTTTCTCACTGTCTAAAATTG
>JALSSG010000220.1 GCA_026984355.1 Hydrogenothermaceae bacterium | reverse complement strand
TTTTTAAAGTATCAACTGATTTTTTTAAAACTTTTTTTAGATAAAAATACTTTGGGATTACCTCTGTAATTCCTACAACAGACATATTTTCAATAGTTTCTATTGCTAAACACCCAGCTTCTCTCATTTTTGGTCCAGCGATACCTATCCATTCAACTTCAGGTAATTTCTTTATAAGTTCTGCTGCATATGTATCTGCAGATATCTCTCCTACACTTATAAAAACTCTTTTTTTATTTTTGCCCATTTTTGCTTTTTTCTCCAATGTATAATTTTTTAAACCAAAAAGTTTACGGAGAAGATTTTGCAAATTAGATATTATCTTATCTTAATTTTGCTTGTTTTTTCACTTGTGTTGAATTTAGGTATATACCCGCTCTATCTAGAAGAACCAAGAAGAGCCGTTGTTTCTTTAGAGATGCTAATCAGCGGAAACTATATAGTACCTACTATTATGGGAGAGCTTTATTTTGCAAAACCACCTTTATTTAACTGGATAATAATTCTTTTTTCTAAAATATTAGGTGGGATTTCAGAGTTAACTGTTAGATTGCCTACTGTAGTTTCTCTTTTACTTATAGGAATTTTTCATTACTTGGTATCTTTTCGTTATATAGGAAAAAATGTAGCTTTTTATTCTTCTATAGCTTTTATAACATCTGGAACAATTTTATTTTACTTTTCATTACTTGGTGAGATAGACATATTCTACTCTTTAATAACTTACTTATGTATTATTTCAATTTTTTGGTTTTTCTATCATAATCACAAACTTTTATTTGTTTTTCCTTTTATTTTTGCTTCAGCTGGTTTTCTTACAAAGGGTTTTCCATCAGTACTTTTCCTTTATATAACTTTGATAACAGTTTTTTTCTTTGAAAAAAGATTAAGATTAATTTTTTCTATCTGGCATGTTGTAGGTGTTTTAGTATTTATAGGCGCTTTAGGTTCATATCTATACCTGTATAATCAGTTTTTTCCTGTAGAAAAATATATTTTGTACTTATGGAAAGAATCCAGTCAAAGAACAGTTGTTGAAAATGCATTTAGTCAATTTGTTTATCATCTTTTTGAATTTCCATTAAAAACATTAGTTGCAGTACTTCCATGGTCTTTTTTGATTATTTTTTTATTTGAAAAAGGTACTTTTTCAGCAATTATAAAAAATAAGTTTTTAAGATTTTCTTTAATCGTTTTTGCTTTTAACTATGCTGTTTACTGGTTTTCTCCAGGTGCAAATCAAAGATATGTATATATGCTTTTTCCATTTTTACTTACTATCTTTGTTTATATGTATTTTAAAGGTTTTATATCATTATTTAAAGTTAGACTTATAAAGTTTATATATTCATCTGTATTGCTGATTTTTGCTTTAGTTTCTATATCTTTGCTGTTTGTTAAATATTTTAAAAGTTTATCTTTTTTATCTTATATAAGTATATTTTTTGGAATAATATTTTTAATACTTTCTTTTAGAGTATGGAAAAAACCTGTTTATTACATGGTCATTGGTCTAATATGGTTTAGAGTATTATTTGATATGGTTTATCTTCCTATAAAAGCCATTTCAGGAACTTCATTTTTAGAGAAAAAATACGGCATACAGGTGGCTGATTTGACAAAGGGTCATAATCTTTTTTATTACGGAAATGACAGAGTAAGTTATGGACTTCTTTTTTATATAGAAAATA
>JALSSG010000219.1 GCA_026984355.1 Hydrogenothermaceae bacterium | reverse complement strand
AAGACTATTTAGAACCTTTAAAGAAGTTAGGAATAAAAAATATACAAAACTATAGACCTCGTCTTATCTTAAAAGAAGAAGAAATTAAAACTGTAAAACCTCTTGTACCAGAAAAATTTATAGTTATTGGAACAGGAGCAAGATATATAAATAAAATATACCCTTACTATAGTAAAGTAGCTCATATCCTTTTAGAAAAAGGTTTTAATGTAGTACTTGTTGGCTCTGAAGAAGATAAAAAATTAGACCGTAGTGAATATCCAAGTAATGTTGTAGATTTAAGAGGAAAACTTTCCTTAAGAGAAAGTTTAGCAGTTATATCACTTGCAGAACTTACCATAAGTAATGATTCTGCTATAGCTCACATGTCGAGAGCTGTAAGAGTACCTGTACTAGTTATCTATGGAGCAACTCATCCATATTTTGGGTTTGCACCTTTAAAAGATGAAGGAAGTTTCATATTTAAAGGACTTGAATGTCAACCATGTGATTTACATGGAAAAGGTGAATGTAAAAGAGGAGATAGGGCATGTCTTACATTTATATCGCCAGAAGAGATTGTAAATGAGGCACTAAAGCTTCTTTCTAATAAAAAACAGTTTAATGCTACTTAGTTTGTTGAAATTTTTTTTAAGCTTATCTTAAAATTATCATTTAATAAAACTTTGGAGGTTTCTATGACACCAGAAGAAAAAAGACAGTTAGATGACCTTGTTGCAAAAGTTTTTACCCTTGCCTTTGAGCTTGGAACAAAAGTAGATAACTTACATAGAGAAGTAAGAGAGCTCAGGTTTAACACAGATGATATAGATTTAGAAGCTGCACTTATAAACCTTGAACATGCATTTTTTATGACAGCTCAATCTATAAACATTTTAAAAGAGCAAGCGAGAAATGCGACAATCCCAGCAAGAAAAAGTCCAAGAAGCTAATATACCTACAGTCTTTTTAAAAGGTTATTATATAGAAGATGAAACTGAGCAGCTTTACAGCTGTGAAGATATAGAAACGCCTCTTATTCTTGTAGAGCATATACCAGATTTTAAAGAAAATACTTTCTGGGTAAAAATAAAAAATCTGTGGGTTTTAATAGGTAAAATACCGCCTCTTTCAATGGAAAAGGACGATATAGTTTTATTTAAGGAAAAAGAAAAGTGGGGGCTATTTAAATACTTAGGAGAACAAGAAGGAAAAGTGATTTTACAGGATGGAAAAGGTGTAAGAAAAACAAAAATCGATAAAAACATAATTGAAAATTTAGACCTGTTTGGTAAGGTACTTAGAGTACAGGAGAAAGTATGATGAAAAGTTTTTATTTTGTTATATTTTTTCTTCTGTCTTTTATTATAGGTTGTAAAGAACAGGTAAAAATTGATAAAGAAACTGCTAAAGCAATTTTATTGACAAAAGATGATAAACCTTTACAACTTCCTAAGGACAAACTTATAGTAGTGAATTTCTTTGCTTATAGCTGTACAACCTGTATGAAAGAAATGCCAATATTAAAAAAAGTCATAACTCAAGACCCGGAATTTAAAGACAAATTTATTATAATTGGAATGGCTTTAGATGGAGATAAAGATGACCTGTCAGACCCAACATTTCCTAAATACGTAAACAACAGGAAAAACTTTGTTAGATTTCCTGTTCCGGGAACGCCTACAACCTATATTATTGATTATAGAGGTAAAAAATATGCTGTAATCTATGGGGCTATGCCTGAAGACCAGCTTAGAAAAGTTCTAAAAGAAGCATGGGAAAAATACAAAAAACAAAAGGAGCAACATGGAAAGTAGACAAAAGTTTATAAGAAACTTTTCAATAATAGCACATGTAGACCATGGAAAATCAACCCTTGCTGATAGGCTTATTGAGTATACAGGTGCATTAGAAAAAAGAGAGATGAAAGACCAGCTCCTTGATACTCTTGATATAGAAAGAGAAAGAGGAATAACTATAAAACTTCAAGCTGTAAGACTTAACTATAAAGCTAAAGATGGAAATACATACACCCTTCATCTAATAGACACACCAGGACACGTTGATTTTGGATATGAAGTATCACGTTCACTGGCTGCATGTGAAGGAGCTTTATTACTTATAGATGCAACTCAAGGTATAGAAGCACAAACTATTGCTACATTCTGGCAGGCAGTAGATTTAAACTTAGAGATAATACCCGTTATAAACAAAATAGACTTACCTTCTGCAGATGTTGATAGAATAAAAGAGCAAATAGCAGATATTCTTGGTCTTGACCCAGATGAAGCTATATTAGCTTCAGGGAAAGCAGGAATAGGTATAGAGGATATATTAGAAGCTATAGTTAAAAGAATTCCACCACCAAAAGGAGATGAAAACAAGCCACTTAAAGCCCTTATATTTGATTCTTATTATGACCCATATCTTGGAGCTGTAGCTTATGTAAGAGTTATAGATGGAGAAGTAAAAAAAGGAACAGAAATTCTTTTAATGTCTACAGGAAAAACATTTGAAGTTACAGAAGTTGGAGCACAAATGCCTAAAATGACTCCTTTAAAATCTCTAAAAGCAGGAGATGTAGGATATATAGCAGCAGCAATTAAAGATGTTAAGGATATAAGAGTAGGAGACACTATAACAGACGCCCAAAATCCAACAGACAAACCTGTTGAAGGTTTTAGACCAGCTAAACCTATGGTTTATGCTGGAGTATATCCAACAGGAGACACAACATTTGAAGAACTAAGAGATGCACTGGAAAAGTACTCTATAAATGATGCTGCACTTACATTTGAGGTTGAATCTTCACCTGCTCTTGGTATGGGATTTAGATGTGGTTTTCTTGGACTTTTACATATGGAAATAGTTCAGGAAAGACTTGAAAGAGAATATGAAGTAGAAATAATAACAACAGCTCCAAATGTTATATACAAAGTAGTTTTAAAAACTGGTGAAGAGATAGAAATAAGAAATCCTGCCCAATTTCCAGACCCAACAAAGATAGAAAAAATATTAGAACCATATATAGAAGCCAGTATAATTTCACCATCTGAATATGTTGGAGCAATTATGCAGCTTGTTCAAGAAAGAAGAGGGTATCAAAAAAGATTTGAGTATATTGACAAAAAAACAGTTTTACTAACATATGAAATCCCAATGGCAGAAGTTTTGTTTGATTTTCACGATAAATTAAAAACAGCTACAAGAGGATATGCTTCCTTTGATTATGAGTTTATTGGATATAAAGAAGGCGAACTTGTAAAGATGAACATCCTTATTAATGGCGAACCAGTAGATGCACTTTCCTTTATAGTACATAAAGATAAAGCCTATAGAATAGGAAGAAGCTTTGTAGATAAGCTAAGAGAAGTAATTCCAAGACAGCTTTTTGAAGTTAGAATACAGGCTGCTGTAGGTTCTAAAATAGTAGCTTCTGCTAAAATACCACCTCTAAGAAGAGATGTTTTAGCAAAATGCTACGGTGGAGATGTAACAAGAAAGAAAAAACTTCTTGAAAAGCAGAAAAAAGGCAAAAAAAGGATGAAACAGTTTGGTAAGGTAGAACTTCCACAGGAAGCATTCTTAAGTATTTTAAAAGTAGAATAGAACAATGAATAAATTAACATTTGCTTTTATATTTTTGATATTTGTATTTTCCTGTAAGCAACAACAGTCTGAAGAGATACACTGGTATTCCTTTGAAGAAGGATTAAAGTTAGCAAAACAACAAGATAAATTAGTTCTGCTTGATATTTATGCTAAGTGGTGTCATTGGTGTAATGTTATGGAAAACACCACTTATAGAAATAAAGCTGTTATAAAACTTATAAAAAAATATTATGTACCAGTTAGGGTAGATGCTGATGAAAGACCAGATATAAACAAAAAGTACAATCAAGGTGGTCTACCTTCTACAGTAATTCTAACACCAGATGGTGAGATAGTATATGGAACTATATATGTTCCACCAGAGGATATGGTAAAACTCCTTACTCAATTTGCCAGAATGCCCAAAGAAGATATAAAAGAGTTTGTAGAAAGAAACAAAATGTTAAAAGAAGTTCATTTTAAAAAATTCCAAAGAATAACCTCAAAAAAAGATATAAAGAAAAGTTATCTTGACTTTGTATATAAAATTTTAGAAAAAAGATTTGACAATGATTATGGAGGCTTTAAAGGTGCACCAAAATTTCCTGTAGAAGAGTTGCCTTACTTTTTAATGCTTTACTCTATATTTAACAAACCAGTTAAAAACTTTTTAGAGAAAACCCTTTATGGTTATGCAAATCTAATAGATAAAATAGAAGGAGGTATATTTAGATACGGTACACAAGCCGATTGGTCAAAACCACATTATGAAAAATTATTAAAAGATCAGGCTGACTTATCTGTAATGTACTTTAATGCTTACAGTTTTTTAGAAAAAGAAGATTTTCTCAAATTTGCCAATCTATTAATTTCCTTTATGGAAAAAAGATTATACGATAGTTCTAAAGGATACTTTTATAACTCGCAGGGAGCTGATATTGTTGATGAAAAAGGAACACTTCTTATGACAGGAGAAGAATTCTTCGAAAAAACAAAAGAAGAAAGAGAAAAAATAATTAAAACATTAGGATATTCACCAAGAATAGACAAATCTATATATTTTCCTATGAATGCTTTAGCTTCTAAAGCTTTTCTATATTCATCTATCTACAACAAAAACTCTAAACATTTAAAAATAGGCTTAACTACTTTAAATAACATAATAAAAGATAGTCTAACAGATAAAGGTATAAAGTA
Source organism: Hydrogenothermaceae bacterium (assembly GCA_026984355.1). GTDB lineage: Bacteria > Aquificota > Aquificia > Aquificales > Hydrogenothermaceae > JAADDZ01. Next base: position 3,240 of record JALSSG010000219.1, on the reverse strand, counting down.
TTCTTTAAAAATAGATAAATATTATTTAAACTCACAGGTTTATTCACTTGAAGCTTTATTAGTAGCTTATGAGATAACATCAGATTATAAATACATGAAACTAATCAAAAAACTAATCAATATATTAGATAAATTCTACTACTCAAAAAACATAGGCATATATACAGATATGGAAGATGTAGGACTTAATATAAAAAGAATATCATTTATTGATGATATAGTTTCTTTAAATGCAAGACTTTGCAGAGTTCTTTATGCTGTAGCTTTATTAGAAAATGAAATATCATATAAACAAAAAGCCGACAATATAATCAGCTCTTTACCAAGAGGATTTCATCTTTACACAGCAATAGCATATTATCTTTATCATTATTCACCACTTGGAACTCATATAGTTGGTTTTCCAGAAGATAAACAAAAATTTATATACTATAGTTTCACTGCATTTCCATTCTGGAATTTTTCTCAATTTGTTAACAAACAAAATAAAGAGAAAGTACAAAAACTTGGTTATAATCCACAAAAACAAACTACTGCTTTTATATGCAGTATTCAGCTTTGTTTCAAGCAAGAAACAGTACCAGAAAACATAAAAACAGATATATTTTCTATCTTTAAAAGCTATTCTCAAATTAATTAGAAAAATAAAATTTATGGATTATAATCTTATTTTTGTAAAATTCAAAGTAAGGATTTAGCAAATTGGTTAGAAAAGCAAAAATAAAAGATGTACCTTATATATTTCAAATCCTGCAACAATACGCTTTAAAAGGTATATTACTGCCTCGTAGTCTTCACAGCATATATGAAAATTTAAGGGATTTTTTTGTCTACGAAAAAGATGGAGAAATAGTTGGAGTATGTTCTTTACACATATATTGGGAAGATTTGGCAGAAATAAAATCCCTTGCTGTAGTATATGGACATGAGAAAAAAGGAATAGGTAAAACATTAGTACAAAAGTGTATAGAAGAAGCAAAAGATTTAGGAATAAAAAAAGTTTTTGCACTTACTTATGTTCCAGAGTTCTTTGAAAAACTTGGATTTAAAATATCAGATAAATCAGAATTTCCACAAAAAGTATGGGCTGAATGCGTACATTGTGTAAAATTTAATGAATGCAAAGAAGTTCCAGTTTCAATGGAGATACTATGAAAAAAATATTCTTATGTAGACATGGACAAAGCGAATATAATGCAAAAAAAATAATACAGGGTCATATAGATACAGACCTAACACCAAAAGGTATAGTGCAGGCAAGATTAACAGGAGAAAGATTAAAAAAAGAAAATATAAAGCGGATATTCTCTTCAGATTTAAAAAGAGCATACAAAACAGCCCTTATTATAGGTGATGTTTTAGGAGTTGAAGTAGAGATAGATAAAAGAATTAGAGAAATGCATTTTGGACAGTGGGAAGGAAGAGCTTATGAGCATATTTACACATATAATTTAGACCACTGGCAAAACTGGTTAAAAAATCCTGTAGCCTGTCCACTTCCATCTCAAGAAGATATAAAAGAATTTGAGGAAAGAATAAAATCTTTCTGGAATTATTTAAAATCTTTAAAAGAAGAAAATATTCTCGTAGTAGGACACGGAGGTTCTATACAGGGTATTATATGTACAGCTTTAGATTGGGGAATGGAGTATCTATGGGGAATGATGCACACGAACACAGGTCTTTCCTTAATTGAAATAAACAAAAATAATGTAAGTATAAAATATATAAATGAAGATTCTCACCTTGCTGAACAAAAATAAATAGTATAAATTAAAGTAATGTAAATTTAGTATTTTAAATACATTCCTTTCAGGAGGTTTTGTTCTATGCAGTCTCAAACGCAGGTAACTACTATTTCCATAAAGTCAAAAAGCTCCTTTTTAGAAGGAATATTTGTTTCCTTAGTAATTCTTGGAATAATAGCAGTTATTACAAGTACAGCTGTTTTAACTCATAAATTTGGCAATGTTTTAGTATTCCAGATAAGTGGAGCCGTATATGCTTTAGCTGCTGCTCTTTATATTGTTCATACAATGCTAAAAAATGAAAAGATAGGTAAGTTGGCAAGTCTGGTTACCTTTACAGCCTGGGTCATTCAATCTGCAGGATTGTTTATTAGAGGAATAGAATCTTATCAGCTTGGGATTTTCCACCCACCATGGTCTAACCTTTATGAGTCTCTTATGTTTTTCCCATGGCTTGCAGTAGCTGTTTATATGTTTATAGAAAAAGAATTTAAAACAAAAGTGATAGGAACTTTTGTAATACCAGTAATAGCTTTTTTAATTATATGGGGACACAAATTTAACACAGAAATCAGTCCGCTTGTTCCAGCTCTTAGAAGTTATTGGCTTTATATACACGTCTTGGCTTCTTTTCTGGGATATGCTGGATTTACTGTAGCTTTTGGTGCTGCTTTTGCATATCTAATAAAAGAGAATGAAAACGCAAAAACTTCAACATTGCATATCATAGGGTTTTTAATATCATTAGCAGCCTTGATTCCTCTTGGTTATTTGGTTCTAAACGGTGCAAAAGATTTAAAAACAATGTTTCTTGGAGTAATATTCCTAACTGTCTTAATGATATTTATTTACTTTGCTACATACACGTTAAAATTTGTTGCAAAATACCTTCCATCAAAAAACCTTTTATCTGATGTTACTTTAAAAGCTGTAGCTATATCATTCCCTATCTGGACTGCTGCAATAATCTTGGGTGGTGCTTGGGCAAATGAAGCATGGGGAAGCTATTGGAGCTGGGATCCTAAGGAAAACTGGGCTTTAATAGTGTGGTTATTTTTTGCAGCTTATATTCATGGTAGAACTATTGGTAAATGGCAGGGTAAAACTGCTGCATGGATAGTGGTAGCTGGTTTTATAATGCTTTTAATCTGTTATTTTGGTGTAAATCTGTACTTCCCGGGTCTTCATAGTTATGCAACTGAGTAATATCAGTAAATAAGGAGCTTTTCGCTCCTTTTTTATTTAGTCTCAATTAAATCCTTCTAATTGAGATTTTACAATTTCTAATAAAATGAGTATCTTACAGATTTAAGAAAACGGTTGTGTGCTTTTGTTATTGTAAGTAATGGATTGTAAGATGCTCGAATTTGTAGAGAATAACGATAGACTATAAAATGATGCAGATTTTGGTAAATGATTGATATTTATTGTATTTTTGCAAATTTTAACCTTTGAAATCTGTTGAGATTTCTATGAGATTTAAAATTTGACA
>JALSSG010000218.1 GCA_026984355.1 Hydrogenothermaceae bacterium | reverse complement strand
TACCAATGATAAAAAAAATATTTAGACAGTATAACCTACCTGAAGAACTTGCATATTTACCTGTAATAGAAAGTGGTTTTAATCCATTTGCAACATCACGAACTGGAGCTGCAGGAATATGGCAGTTTGTACCATCAACAGCAAAAAGATTCGGACTTAAGATAAACTCAAAAATAGATGAAAGAAGAGATCCTTATAAATCAACTATTGCAGCAGCAAAATACTTAAAATATTTATATAAATTTTTAAAAAGATGGGATTTGGCAATAGCAGCTTATAACTGCGGAGAAGGATGTATCAAAGATAAATTAGGAATTTTTTCCAAGGATTTTTGGGATATAAAATATAAACTACCAAAACAAACAAGAGAATACGTTCCGAGATTTTATGCTATTGCACTTATAGTAAGAAAACCCCAAAAATATGGCATATACTTACAAAACAAAAGCTATAAAATAAAAAGAAAGCAGATTAAAAAAAATGCTCACTTAAAAACCATAAGCAAACTATATAACTTAGATTATAATACCCTTAAACTATACAATGCACACTTTATAAAAAATATTGCCATAAAAGGAAGTTATATAAACATGCCTGTGGCAAAACTTAAATTTGTATCTTATCAAAAAAAACCAGCTTATAAAACATATAAAGTAAAAAAAGGAGATACCCTTTACAAAGTAGCAAAAAAGTTTAAAGTATCCATTGATGAAATAAAACGTATTAACAGATTAAAAACCCATACAATATATGAAGGACAGATACTAAAAATTCCAGACAGAAAATTTAGCCTGAATTTATAATAATTAAATCTGCATACTTTTCATGGAGGTTTTGTTTTGCAGATAAAAAAAATTCGTGGATTTCAAGATATATATGGAGAAAATGCAAAGAAGTACAGATATATAGTAAACACAGCAAGAGAAATATTTGAAAATTATAATTTTCAGGAAATAATACTTCCATATATAGAAGATATATCCTTATTTATCCGCTCTGTTGGAGAAATGACAGATATTGTCCAGAAAGAGATGTATATTTTTGAGGATAAAGGAGGGAGAAAAGTAGCATTAAGACCTGAAGGAACAGCATCAGCTGTAAGAGCATATATAGAAGAAAAACTGTACGCAAAAGGAGGCTATCAAAAATTATTTTATGAAGGTGCTATGTTTAGATATGAAAGACCACAGGCAGGAAGATACAGACAGTTTCACCAGATAGGAGCTGAAATCTTTGGAGTAGATACACCAATCTCAGATGCTGAACTTATTAAAATGGTAAAAGATATACTTGATAAACTACAAATAAAAACAAGATTAGAGATAAATACACTAGGAGACTTTACATCAAGGAAAAAATACTTAAAGGCTCTAAAAGAGTACCTAAACCATACAAAAGACGAGTTATGTGATGTGTGTAAAACTCGAATAGATACAAATCCTCTTAGAGTATTAGACTGTAAAGTAGAAACATGTAAGCAATCAACTAAAGATGCTCCAAAGTTAATAGACTTTCTTCCAGAAAAAAATCTTGAAAGATATATAAAAGTAAAAGAGTACCTAAAAGCTTTAAATATTGAATTTGTAGAAAATCCAAGACTTGTAAGGGGACTTGATTATTATACAGATACCGTATTTGAGTTTATATCTGATGAAATTGGAGCTCAGGGAACAGTAGCTGCAGGAGGAAGATATGACAAT
>JALSSG010000217.1 GCA_026984355.1 Hydrogenothermaceae bacterium | reverse complement strand
TACAATTCCTCATGATGTTATTGGAGAATATGAATCAGCGGTAGTTCTTTTAAAACCTGCTCGTAGAGGTACAGGTGTTGTTGCTGGTGGTGCTGTAAGACCAGTTCTTGAACTGCTTGGGGTTACAGATATTCTTACAAAAATTATTGGAAGGACGACAAATCCTCATAATACAGTAAAGGCTGTTTTTGATGCACTTTTAAAAATAAAATCTCCAGAAGAAGTTGCTAAAATCAGAGGAATAGATGAAGAGGAAATTAAGAAAAACTATAGAATCTATGCAGGAGGTACAGCCTCACTATGAAAATTAAGGTCAAACTTGTTAGAGGACTTGCAGGAAAAAGAAAATCTCAAAAACAGGCTGTTAAATCTTTAGGACTAAAAAAAGTAGGCGATGAAAGAATATTAGAAAAAAATCCTATGGTCTTAGGAAATATAGAAAAGGTTAAACACCTTATAAAAGTGGAGGAAATACAGTAATGAGATTACATGAATTATCACCAAATCCCGGAGCAACAAAAGAGAAAAAAAGAATAGGAAGAGGTTTAGGTTCAGGAAAAGGTAGAACAGCAGGTAGGGGACAAAAAGGTCAAAAATCAAGGTCTGGTGATAGAAACTTACCACCATTTTTTGAAGGTGGTCAAACACCATTTTTAATGAGAATACCAAAAAGAGGATTTAAAAACCCTAATAAAAAAGAATATGAAATTGTTAATATAAAAACTCTTGAAGAAAGATTTGAAGCTAATGCAGAGATAACTCCGGAGGTTTTAAAAGAAAAAGGGATTATCCATTGTACCTCTGCAGTAAAAATTTTAGGTGATGGAGAAATAACTAAACCTTTAAAAGTAAAAGCACATAAATTCTCCAAATCAGCTGAAGAGAAAATCAAATCTGCAGGTGGTGCTGTAGAAATAATAGAAGATTAAGAGGATAATCCTTGATAGAAGTTATAAAACAGATTTTCTCCATTAAAGAATTAAGGCAGAGATTTTTATACACGCTTATAGTTTTTGCTGTATATAGATTAGGAACTCATATATCTGTTCCAGGGGTAGACTCATCAGCTCTTATCAATTATTTTAATGCATCAGGTGGTGTTCTTTTTAATATCTATAACCTTTTTTCAGGGGGGGCTTTAGGCAGACTTTCAGTGTTTGCTCTTGGTGTTATGCCTTATATATCGGCAGCTATTATTATGCAACTTTTAACAGCTGTGATTCCTACTCTTGAAAGATATCAAAAGGAAGAAGGTGAATATGGTAGATGGAAAATAACTCAGTATACAAGATATTTAACAGTTGGAATATCTGCATTTCAGGCTTTTGCTTTATCACTATGGATTAGTAATCTAAAAACAGAAACAGGGCAAACACTTATATCTGAACCAGCAATTATGTTTATTATCATGACTACTGTTATTATTACTACTGGGTCTGTTTTCTTAATGTGGCTAGGAGAAAAGATAACAGAGTTTGGCATTGGTAATGGTATATCTATGCTAATTTTAGCAAGTATAGTAGCTAGAGTACCGGATGCTATAATACAGACTTATGAATTACTTAGAGTAGGTGAAATAAAAGTATTTACTGTGGGACTTGCTTTAGTGATAATTGTAGTAGTTGTAGCTGGGATTATATATATTCAGGAAGCAGAAAGAAGAATTCCAATTCAGTATGCAAGAAGAAGTATCGGTAGTTCAC
>JALSSG010000216.1 GCA_026984355.1 Hydrogenothermaceae bacterium | reverse complement strand
ACCCAAATTACGCAATAGAAAATAATTTCTAATGCGTAGCGTTAGGAATATCGTTGTATAAAATGTTGAAAATAAAAGGAATAGAATAATTAAATTTGTAAAATATTTGATAAAAATAAAGTAAGGAAATCTTACAAATGGAAAATATGAAAATACAATTCATCTATATAGTCTTCCCTGAAAAAATATGTAAGGTATTATAATATTAATAAGATGTGGATAAAAAGGGTATGGTTAAAATGCAAAAAAGTGGTAATTTTGTATTAAAATCTTGCAAACAAAACAATAAAAGCCAATGAAAGGATATACAAAAAACATCGAGGAAGCACAGTTATTTTATAATAAGCTATCAAGGGCATTAAATCCAAAACATTCATTATATAAATTATCAAGAGTAATACCTTGGGAAGAGTTAGATAAATACTTTTCAAAGCATTATTCAAAACGATATGGAAGACCCGGCAAACCAATACGGTTAATGGTATCGTTATTGTTATTGAAACAGCTTTATAATGTATCTGATGAGCAAGTAGTAGAGCAATGGACAGAAAACCCATATTGGCAATATTTCAGTGGTATGGAAGAGTTTCAATGGGAACTGCCCTGCGATCCAACAGAATTAGTAAAATTCAGGAATAGGATAGGTAAAAAAGGGGCGGAAAAGATATTTGAAGTATCGGTAAAAATCCATGGCAAGAAATCAGAAGAAAAAGAAATAATAGCAGACACAACGGTACAGGAAAAGAACATCACCTATCCTACGGACACCAAACTACAATTGAAGATAATAGACTGGGTATGGCGAGTATCAGAACAAGAGCAAATACTATTGAGGCAGACATACACAAGGACAATACCTAAATTAAAATTAAAGACGAGATATTTACATTCAGTAAAGAGATATAAAGAAGGCAGAAAAGCAACAAGAAAAATAAAGACGATAGCGGGGAGATTATTAAGGGACATAGAGCGAAAGATGACCAAAGAGCAGAAAGAGAAATATAGGGAAAAATTAGAGGTTTGTCATAGGATATTAAAACAGGAAAAGACAGACAAAAACAAGGTTTATAGTTTTCACGAAACAGAAGTAAGTTGTATAGCCAAAGGTAAAGATCACAAGAAATATGAATTCGGAAGTAAAGTATCGATATTAATTACTAAGAGGACAGGGATAATAGTAGGAGCGATGAATTTCAAAGGGAACCCATACGATGGTAAGACATTAGAACCGGCATTAGGGCAATACAAGAAGATATTACAAAAAGAGGCACAAAGAGTATTGGTAGATGGGGGATATAGAGGCAAGGCACAGATAGGAAAAACGGAAGTATTAAGAGTACACGGAAGAGCAAAGAAAAAATGGAGCAAATGGCGATGGAAACAAAGGTTCAAGAGGCGAGCGTCAATAGAACCGGTAATAGGACATTTAAAGCAAGACCACAGATTAGGAAGGAATTATTTGAAAGGGGAAATCGGAGACAGTGTAAACTTATTGTTAAGCTGTGCGGCATTCAACTTAAAGAAGCTAATAAACAGCCCGGAATTTATTTTTGCCCAATTTAAATTTGCATTAAAATTGATTTTCAAGCAAAATATTTTATTTTTATCCTCTTATACTTTTGAATAATTTCAAAATAATTCCATTTCTGATTGATTTATGGATTTTTTCAGGCTTGACTATTTAATTCGGCACAGAATAACTTT
>JALSSG010000215.1 GCA_026984355.1 Hydrogenothermaceae bacterium | reverse complement strand
AATAAAAAACTAAAAAGGAGGAATGAAAGATGCCAAGAAGAGCATTAGTAAAAATTAAACCAAGAAGATATAAAAAAGGAGACATAGTTACAGTAGCTACAGTTATTATGCATCCAATGGAAACAGGAATGAGGAAAGACAAAAAAACAGGAAAAGTTATCCCAGCTCATTACATCACAGACGTAGAAGTTTATTATGGAGGTGAAAAAGTCACCTATATGAAAACAACATCAGGATTAAGTGCGAATCCGTTTATAGCTTTTAATCTTAAAGTAGATAAAGAAGCTCCTTTAAAAATAGTATGGAAAGATAACAAAGGTGATATAACAGAGAAGGTTGTAAAAATAAAATTTGCCCAATAAGGAGGGATAAAGATGAAAATCACAAAGATTGGTATATCTGGGGTATTATCAGTATTAATAAGTCTTTCATTAGCTAAAGCTCAACCAGAAGCTATATCCCCAGAAGACTGGGCACTTTATCAAGAAGGAATAAATCCTGGAGAAGTTTTTGCAGAAGAAGTAGGAGGAGAATTATTTAATAAACCAATGGGAAAAGCCAATAAATCATGTGCTTCCTGCCATAATCCAGATGATATGAAATTTGTAAGCCAGATAGGAAAGTATCCTAAATACCAAAAAGAATGCAATAAAGTGGTAAGTTTACAACAAAGAGTACAGATGTGTCAGGCAAAATATCAAAAAATGAAACCATTTTCTTTAAAAAGCAAAGAGAATGTAGCTATAGTAACTTATCTTAAATACATAGCAACAGGAACAAAAATAGATGTAGATACATCTTCTAATCCAGTAGTCAAAGAATACTATGAATATGGAAGAAAAGTTTTTACAACAAAAAGAGGAAAAAGATACCTTTCATGTCAGGTATGCCATGAATTTGCAGTAGGAAGAAGACTAAGAATGCAGTGGTTAAAACCCCTTGGAAAAGGTACACTAAATGGTGTTCAAGGAACTTCTGCAGCTGCACACTGGCCAGGATATAGAATGACTAAATCAAAAGTATTCACAATTGAACAAAGATTTCAACAATGTATGAAAAATGCAGGAATGAAGAAATTACCTCTAGGCTCAAAAGAAATGGTTGCTTTAGAGTTATATGTAACATCACTTGCTAATGGAGCAGAAATAAACGCACCAGGATTAGTAAGATAGGAGGAAAAAAATGAACTTATCAAGAAGAGATTTTCTTGAACTTGCAGCTGTTTTAGGATTAACAGCCACCGGTGGAGATGCTTTAGCAAAACTTGCTAAATTAAAACCAGAAGAGATATTTGAGTTTAAGCCTGTTGGAAACATAACATTACTACATATATGCGATTTACACGCTCATTTAAAACCTCTATACTTTAGAGAACCATCTACACTTCTTTCTCACCCATCACTAGTTGGAGAACCGGGATTTTTATGTGGTGAAGCTTACTTAGAATACTATGGAATAAAAAGAGGTTCTATAAGGCAGTATTTTGATACTGCTGTTGATTTTGTAGAGCTTGCTCATAAGTATGGAAAAATGGGCGGTGTTGCTCACATGGCAACCCTTGTTAAACAGATAATAGCTGAAAGAGGCAAAGACAAAGTCCTATTCCTTGATTCTGGAGATACATGGCAAGGGACAGCCGTAGCTTTATTTACAAAAGCTAAAGCTGTAGTAGATGTTCAAAACGCTCTTGGTATTGATGTTATGG
>JALSSG010000214.1 GCA_026984355.1 Hydrogenothermaceae bacterium | reverse complement strand
TGAAGTATCTTTTTTGGGATTATTTTATTCGCCTTTGCATCAGTTAATCTTACAGATATTTGAGGATAAAGATACACATACTTACCTGGAACCATACTCCATAATTCATCTTCTGGTGTTGAAGGAACTGTTTGTTGAATTTTTTTTGAAGGAAGCACTTCATATTTAAAAAATGTTTTTACATCTGCATCAGCTACTTTGGTAATTAATACTGTAGAAACAACTCCTAATAGAGCTGTTTTTACCAATTTTTTCATTCTTTTTCCTCCTTAAGTATTTATATACTTAAAAGGGGCAGATGCCCCTGAGAATTTATTTTTCAAAGTAGACTTTTACTTCTTCTTTATTGGTATGAGCACCAGCTATATATCTGTGGTCTATGATTTTAAAGAATTCTGTTCCTTTCAAGCCCTGTTCTGCTGCCAAGTTCTGGTAGTATTGCTCATCAAGTCTAAACATATCAGCATGGTTATATGCAATGAGAATATCCATAAGCTCAGATTCTTCTCCTCTTTTTCTTTTTTCCATTTCTTCTTTTAGAACTTTAACTGCATGATGTACACCTGGACCAAATAGTTTTTCTAAAAACTCAATAGGAATTCTACCTGTAACTTCACCTTCTATTAATTTTCCTTCATCATCAAATCTTGGTGGGCTTAATACAGGTGGAACATAATAAACATTTGGCTGTGTTCCAAAGTCTGGTCTTAAAGGAAGAGCAACTTTATATTTATGAACAAGTTTATATACTTGTCCTTCTTCATCATCTAAGAAACCTACCCATCTAATCCTTCCTACACACTGATGAGCACAGGCAGGCGGTAAACCTCTCTCTATTCTTGGGAAACAGAATATACATTTTTCAGATTTTGATAGTTTTGGATTGAAGTAAATCTTTTTATAAGGACATCCAGCTATACAGTATCTATATCCCTGACATCTGTCTAAATCAACTAAAACAATTCCATCTTGTTCTCTTTTGAATATAGCCTCCCTTGGACAAGCAGCCAAGCATCCTGGATTAGAACAGTGATTACATATTCTTGGGAGATAAAAGTAGTAGGAGTTTGGCCAATCACCAGCACCAACATCCTCATCCCAGTTAGGTCCCCATACAGGGTCTGAATCTGGTTTTAGGTAGTCCATTTCAAAAAGCTCATCATGGTTATAATCCCATGGCACACCATAGTCAAGAACCATATCTGGAATGATTCCATCTTTGAGATTTCCTTGTTCATCAAAACCTCCACCAGCTTCCATCCATCCTCTTGGATAACCTTCTCCAGGTTGTGTTTCAACATTATTCCAGTACATATATTCTCTTCCATTTCTGTTTGTCCATTGAGTTTTACATGCTACTGTACAGGTTTGACAACCTATACATTTATTTAAATCCATTACCATTGCTAATTGTCTTTTTGACATTTTTTACCTCCTTTTTATGCTTTTTCTATATCTACAGTTGTTTCATATGCATGTTGGTTACCATCCCAGTTTCCACCAAATTTTAGATGGCCCCAACCATCAGACATTTCAAGAAGGTTAAGTAAATCTCCAACAACTTCATTATGACATTTATTATTTTTAAAGAATAAAGGTTCCCATCCGTGCTCTATGATTATTGCATCCTTTGGTGCAGAAGGGTAAAGTTTTGCCATAGCATAGAACTCACCTAAAGCATTAAATACTCTTACTTCATCTCCATCTTTTATTCCTTTTTT
>JALSSG010000213.1 GCA_026984355.1 Hydrogenothermaceae bacterium | reverse complement strand
TTAATTTGAGCTTTTATTATCAATATTCTTAGCCCTGTAAAAATTTTTTACATATACCTGCAAATAGTAGTTTTTTGCAGTGAACCTCCAGTAAGGAAATTATATTTATTAGCATAAGCTAATAATCCTTGATATTCAAGGATTAAAAATCTTAGTCTATTACACTCAAAATGCATTATGTTTTTTATGAAATAACGATATCCTTATTCAGTTTCCAAGTATCCAACAGTTTAGTATAAGTTTAAAGCAATTTTTTTAAATTGTCCACCAATTTTAATTTTACATTCTTAAAACTTACATCTTTAAAATCACTTACATTCGCAACTGGAATATTTTCTAATCCACAAGGAATTATCCTATCAAAAAAAGCTTTATCAACATCAACGTTTAGAGATATTCCATGCATAGTTATATGTTTTGATACTCTTATTCCAATAAATCCTATTTTACCTTTATCTGTAAAAACTCCTCTTTTTCCTTCAAGTCTAAATGCATTAATACCAAAATCACTTAAAGTTCTTATAATACTTTCTTCTAATATCCATACGTAATTTTTTACAGACAATTTTCTATTTGAAAGATTAATTATAGGATATGCTACTATCTGCCCTATTCCATGAAAAGTAATGCTTCCACCTCTTTCTATCTCTATAACTTCATCTTTTTTTAGGAATTTTAGATGTTCTTCCTTTGTTGACTTTCCACAGGTATACACTGGATAGTGTTCAACCAGAATAATAAAATCATTTTTTTCCAAACCTAATTGTTTTTCCTTAAGAAGTTTTAGCTGAAGACCAAGAACTGATAGATAGTCTTTTTTTCCCAAATCAAGTATTTTCAACAACTTACAGATTTTTTAGAATTTATAATAAAAATTAAATTTTTTAATTATACTATAGCTTAGAAAAAAACAAAAAAAATTTTTTTCTTTTTTTATCCTTTACAAAGGATATAATAATTTTTCCCTTAACAAAAAACAGGGGATGCCTTTTGAGTCTCTGGGAAGATATAATAACAATAATTGGAGAGAAAAAAGATAAGACAACTTTATCTCTTTTAAAAGAGATAAAAAAGGTAGAACTAAAAGAAAATACCCTGCTTATATCAGCTCCTGACGATGTATTTAAAGAATGGATACTATCAAACTTTATAGATGATATAAAAACATGTGCATCAAAACTAATAGGTCAAAAACTAACTGTATGTGTTATATCTGAAGAAGAAAAAGAAAGAGAACATAAAAAAGAAAGAAAGAAAAAACAAATAAGAGAAGAAAAACCATATAGATTTTACAGATTAAATCCTAAGTTTGTTTTCTCAAACTTTATAGTAGGAAGCAGTAATAAAATTGCATACTCAGCCTGTATGTCTGTAGCTGATAATTTAGGAAAAATTTACAATCCTCTTTTTATATATGGAGATGTTGGACTTGGAAAAACTCACTTATTACATGCAACAGCTCATTATGTTCTAAGTAAAAACCCAGATGCTAATGTGATATATACAACAGCAGATACATTTATGTCTGAACTAATATCATGTATGCAACAAGGTTCTATTCTTGAATTTAGACAAAGATACAGAGATGTAGACCTACTCCTTATAGATGATGTTCAGTTTTTAGAAGGAAAAGAAAGAACACAGGTAGAATTTTATCATATATTTAACGCTCTTCACTTAATAGGAAAACAGATAATTTTATCTTCTGATACACCACCTTCTATGTTAACAGGTATTCAAGAAAGATTAAAATCTCGCTTTGTAAGTGGTCTTGTTGTAGAAATTAAGCCACCAGACCTTGAAACTAAGCTTTCAATAATCAGAAAAAAAGCAAAAGAAATAGATTTAGATTTGCCTCATGATGTGATACTGTTTATATCAAAAACTGTCAATACAAATGTAAGAGAACTTGAAGGTTCTTTACAAAAGTTAAAAGCCTATAGCCAGATAATGGAAAGACCTATAACCTTAGAATTAGCACGAGATATTTTAAAAGATATCCTAAAAGTAAAAAATGTAGAAGAACTAACAATTCAAAAAATACAGAAAGAAGTGGCAAATTATTTTGCTGTTAATCTAAATGATATGCTTGGCAACTCAAGAAGAAAAAAAGTAGCTCTTGCCCGCCAAATAGCAATGTATCTATCAAGATATTTAACTGACAAATCACTAACAGAAATATCTAAAGCTTTTAAAAAGAAAGACCACACAACAATAATAAATGCTATAGAAAAAATAGAAAAAGGAATGGAAAAAGATAGAAAACTAAAACTTACAGTAGAATTCCTACGAGATAAGATACTAACTCTTTAAAAGTTTCTTGTATTCCAATTATTAATAATTTATTATGGATTAGGAAAATCTAACAAAATTTTTTTGTATTAGGAGGAATAAAAGAAAAAATGAGTAAATTTTCTCCAGAAGAGCAATTAAAGATTATAAAAAAAGGTGTCCTTGAAATAATTTCTGAACAAGAATTATTAGATAAACTAAAAGAAGATAGACCTTTAATCGTAAAGGCAGGTTTTGACCCAACAGCTCCAGACCTTCACCTAGGACACACCGTTTTGCTTCAAAAACTAAGAACTTTTCAACAGCTTGGTCATACAATTTATTTTATAATCGGTGATTTTACAGCAATGATTGGAGACCCTTCAGGAAGGGATAAAACAAGACCTCCCCTAACTAAAGAAGAAGTATTAAAAAATGCAGAAACATATAAACAACAGGTTTTTAAAATCCTTGACCCAAATAAAACCATAGTAGTGTTTAACAGCGAATGGCTTGGAGATTTATCACCAGAAGATTTAATAAAACTTACTGCAAAATACACAGTGGCACGAATGCTTGAAAGAGATGACTTTAAAAAAAGATTTAAAGAGAATGTACCTATATATATACATGAGTTTATATATCCTTTATTACAGGCTTATGACTCTGTAGCTATAAAAGCAGATGTAGAACTTGGCGGCTCTGACCAGAGATTCAATCTATTAATTGGAAGAGATATTCAAAAAGAGTATGGAATTGAAAAACCTCAAGTGGCTATTTTACTTCCTCTTCTTGTTGGAACAGATGGTGTAAGGAAAATGAGTAAGTCTTATGGAAATTATATAGGAATAACAGAACCACCAGAAGAGATGTTTGGAAAAATAATGTCTATTCCTGACGAAATAATGTGGGATTACTGGACTTTACTTACAGATTTAACAGAAGAAGAAATACAAAAGATGAAAAAAGATGTAGAAAATGGAATACTACACCCAATGGAAGTAAAGAAAGAACTTGCTATGTATATTGTTACAAGATTTCATGGAGAAGAAGAAGCTATAAAAGCAAAAGAGCATTTTGAAAAAGTATTCTCTAAAAGAGAGCTTCCAGAAGATATTCCAGAGCCTGAAATAATATTATCATCACAGGAGAAAAAAATACCTTTATATGAACTTGTATATAAACTTGGTTTTGCTCCGTCAAAATCGGAAGCAAGAAGACTTATAAAAGGTGGAGCTGTAAAAATAGATGGAAATAAATTTACAGACCCATTTTTTGAGATAGATTTATCTGAAGAATTTGTAATACAGGTAGGAAAAAGAAAATTTGCAAAAATTAAACCAGAAAATATAAAAACTACTTAAGGATTTTATTTATGTTTGAAGGTTTAAAGCAATGGGCTGAAGAAATAGTAGCAGATTACGGCTATATAGGAATATTCATAGTGTCATTTACAGAGGCTATTATACAACCAGTTCCTCCAGACCCATTTATTACTGGCGGAACCGCTTTTGGACTTGTTCCTGTAAAATCAGCACTTGTAGCAACAGCAGGTAGTGTATCTGGTGGAGTAGTAGCGTATATACTAGGAAAATTTTTAGGAGAACCTATATTTCTTAAGCTTTTTAAGAAAAAATGGTATGAAAAAGGCGAAATTCTATTTAGAAAATATGGAATATGGGCTGTAATTATTGCAGGAATTACTCCTATTCCGTTCAAAGCTATATGCTGGCTTGCTGGAATTTTTGAAATGCCAATTCTTGGTTTTATTTTAGGAGCAATTTTAGGAAGACTTCCCCGCTTCTTGATAATGGCATACTTTGGCAAGTTTTTATCAGGGCTTTAAAAGCTCTATAACTTCCTTTATATACTTTACAGGTATTATATCTGGGTCATCTATTTTAGAGTTATATGGTATAACAATCTTATTAAATCCAAATTTCTTAGCTTCTTTAATCCTTTGCTCTGTATAATGCACTGACCGTATCTCACCAGCTAAACCTAATTCTCCAAATGCAATTAATCTTCTATCAACAGGAATATTAAAAAAAGAAGAAATTATAGCAATAGCAACAGCAAGGTCTACAGCAGGTTCTTTGATAAACATTCCTCCAACAACATTTACAAATACATCTCTATCTTTTAAAAAAATATTTCCTTCCTTTTCTAAAATTGCGAGAATTATGGATAGTCTATTAATATCTATTCCCTGTGTTTTTCTTTGAGGAACTGCATAAACAGTTTTTGAGACCAGAGCTTGAACCTCAACAAGCACCGGTTTAGAACCTTCTGTAAATGGAAAAATTATACTTCCTGATTTTCCTTCTGGTCTTTCTGATATAAAAAACGAAGAAGGATTTTTAACCTCCTCAAGACCTGTATCCTTCATATTAAAAACTGCGATTTCTCCTGAAGAACCAAACCTGTTTTTTATAACTTTTAAGACTCTATAAGAGTGCCCTCTTTCTCCTTCAAAATGAGCTACAGTATCTACTATATGTTCAAGAACTTTAGGACCTGCTATGTTTCCTTCTTTTGTTACCTGACCTATTATAATAACTGGAATATTTTTTGTTTTTGCTATCTCAGTTATTTTTGCACTTACCTCTCTAACTTGCGATACTGAACCTGCTGCAGATTCCAGCTCTGAAGAATATATAGTTTGAACAGAATCTATTATTAAAAACTCTGGATTTTCATGTTCTATAGTATCAATAATCACTTCTAAATTTGTTTCTGACATAATATAAAGGTTATCACTTAATGCCCCTATTCTTTCTCCTCTTATAAAAACCTGATGAGTAGATTCTTCTCCTGTTATATACAGTACTTTCCTTTCCTTAGATATGTTTGAAGCTACTTGAAGTAAAAGTGTAGATTTACCTATACCCGGTTCTCCAGACAAAAGTATAACCTGACCTAAAACTATGCCACCACCTAAAGCCTCATCTAAAGATGGTATTTGTGTAGTTATTCTTATATGGTGTTTTTGTTCCTTTGCCTGTGTTATTGGCTTTGGTTTTTGAATTGAATTAGTTTCTATAGTTTTCTTTGGTTTTCTAGAAACTATTTCTTCTACTATGGTATTCCACTGACCACAAGAAATACACTTACCTGTCCACGACGGATAGGTAGCTCCACATTCTGAACATATATATAATTTTTTAGCTTTTTTATTTTTTTGTTTCATAATCTATGATTAAGAAAGATATAAAATTTTAACTTTTTTTCAATTTAAAAAATCTACTTTTTTTCTTTTTTCTTCTTTTGGAAGGAAGAAAAATTACAGAAATTAAAAAAACAAATAAAGTTATGATATACAACACAAATTTTATCATTTAACGCCTCTATATTGTATTTAGTTCTATATTAGTAAAGTTATCGTGATATAGTCTTTTATAATAAACCTTTTTTTCAATGGATTTTATAATTATTGGAGAAAAATCAAAACCCTCTAAAATTGCTACTTTATCTATTCCACCGGGACTAAATACATTAACTTCCAACAGCTTATTTCCCAAAATATCAAGCCCTGCAAAAAATATTCCATCCTGTTTTAGCTTTGGAGAAACTGTGTTAGCTATATCTACAATCTCTTTTGTAATTTTAGCCTTTTCAAAAATTCCCCCTGCATGAATGTTCGTTTTTATAGATTCTTCTTTAGGAACTCTTTTAAATGCCGCATATATTCCCTCATACTTTAAGATTTCCCCATTTAACATAAATATCCTTATATCTCCTTCCTTAACCTGTGGTAAATACTCTTGAGCAATAACATATCCATGTTCAAGAATAGTATCTATCATCTGTTCCAGATTAGCTATATCTTCTGGAGTTACAAGAAATATATTTCTTCCTTGAGAACCTACAGCAGGTTTTAAAATCATTATCCTATTATTTTCTTCATAAAATTTTTTTATTTTCTCTTTATCTCTTGTTATTAGTGTTTTAGGTCTTATATTTTCTGGAAATGTTTGAAAATAAAGTTTGTTTATAGCTTTAGAAAGTCCATCAGGGTCGTTTAAAACTATAGCTCCATATTTTACAGCCAACCTTCCATAAACAATACCTATGTACTGTGCCCATGGTCTTGTCTTCTCATCTTCTGCTGGGTCATTTCTAAGAAAAAGAACGTCTACATCTTTTATATGTATTTCTTTTTCTTCGTAGTTTGTATGCTGAAGGTCTTTTAAGTATTTTTTTGTAGACATGTAGTTTATATTCTTAACCTTTCTTGCCTTTATATAAAGTTCTTCAGTTGGAGTATATATAAATCCTTCAACTGATGTAAACCATACTTCATGTCCCATATTGGTAGCAGACATAGCGATATGAATGGTTGTATTTGTGTCTTTTTCTGTAAGAATATCGTTTACTAATATAACAAGTTTCATTTTAAGTCCTTTATTATAGTGTCTATATTTAATCCAGTTTTTAATCTCTGTAATTTTTTATCATTTTTTATAATATACTTTGGCATTACAGCAGGTTTATAAACCACTCCTCTTAAAACAAGCTCCTTAATAAAAGGAATATGTTCAAAAGAGTACTTTCCTGTATACAATAGATAAATATCATCAATATCTCTAAAAATTTCAAGAAGTCTTAAAAATCCTCTCAAATATATAGCATCTTTTACAAAACCACCACCTCTAAAAACCCTTGTAGCAATCATAAAACTATCTTTTTCCTCAAAACCATAATTCCTTAATAATCTAAAAACTTCTATAAAGTCAGCTCCTTTAATAATACTATCAACAGCAATCACTCTGGCAGATAAAACTCTTAATCTATTTATAGAAAGACTGTCAGATAAATATTCTGCTATAATAGCAAGACCTTCCTGCATTTCCTCGTATCCATTTAATCCAACATGAAGTAAAGATAGCTTTTGAGTTTTTCCATTTATGTATGTAAGAATATGAGTTCCTATTTCATGATTAAGAAGAGATATAGCTTCTTTCTGCGTAAAAGAACTATACTTGTATATATACAAATTTCCATCTGAAACTATAGCTTTTGATACAATATCAGACCTTATTTTCACTTTAGGATTAAAACCGGGATATAACTTTTTATAAAAGTTTATTTCCTCTTGAGCCATTTTCAGCAAACTGTCAGCAGATATTTTAGTGTGATTATTTACTTTATTTTCTTGAATATCTAATATTCTCTTTGCAACATTTATGATATTATCATCAGGAGTACCATACATATGAGCTGAAGCCCATAAAACACTACCTTTATCCCTACTTTCTAAAATCGTAAGTTGTAAATCCACCTCATCTCTTTTACTAGAAAAAATTTCATACAAAGTAGGGTCTTCTATTTCATCAATCGGTAAATTAAATAACTGTCTTTTTAAATGGGAAATCTCAAAACTAAGAGGCCTATATAGAAACTGTGGTTTGATAGAAAATTTATTCTTCTTAAAATGTTCCCATGCTTGCTGTACATTTACAGGAGTCAAAGATAGTATAAAATCAAAACTGTCAGCTATTTGACTGAGCTTTTTATCTATATTCCATACTCTTTTGTTAAAAATCTTTTTTCCTATAGAAAAATAGTGAATAGGTTTTAAAGCTGTATATTTTCTTAGATAAGTATAAATAGCTTTTTTTAATGCTACGCTAAAACCATGGTGAAATTTTCTAAAAATATAAGGATAAAATCTATTTCTGTCATAATAAGGAGGATTTATAGATAAATTCAAATAATGAATATTTCTATTCTTCAAGAAAAAGCTTTTTCTTTGCTTGTAAACCTTTACATTTAAATTATGTTTATAAAGCTTGGTATCTGAAAGAGAAACAAGCAAAACATCTACAACATCAGTGATATCGCCATAATGTTTTAAATATATACCTATATCTGCTTTCTGTCTTACGTTTTGAGATATTTCTACAAGAAAAACAGATTTATGTTTTTTCAAAATTAGTTCTATTATTTCTTTAAAAAAATA
>JALSSG010000212.1 GCA_026984355.1 Hydrogenothermaceae bacterium | reverse complement strand
CTGTATTCTTGTAGCATCGTATGAATAAAGCATTCTGTCCATATCGTCATCTAAAACTCTATGTTCTCCAAGTAGCTCTTTTAAAGCTCTTTTGACATTATCAGGGACTGGTACTCTCTGGATTTTTTTCAGGTCAACTGTAAACATTATCCTCACTCCTACTTAGGATTTACTCAATAAAGTATATCACTTAGAAAACTATTCAATTATGAGGATAATTAGATTATGTTTGAACTAACAACTGATAAGTTTTAGAATTTAGATTATACAGCAAATTTGTGGAGAATTGTTATGAAAAAAGTAGCTCTCTTACTTGAAGATTTTGTTGAAGATGTAGAGTTTATTTATCCTTTTTACAGATTTAAGGAAGAACATTTTCATGTTGATGTTCTTGCTCCAAAAATCAGAGAGTTCCATGGGAAAAAAGGAATGACTTTCTATCCAAACAAACAGATAGATGCTGATTTATATAAAGAGTATGATGCAGTATTTATTCCGGGTGGATATGCTCCTGACAGGTTTAGAAGAGATAGAGAAACTATTGATTTTATAAAAAATATGTACAAAGAAGGAAAGATTATAGCTGCTATATGCCATGGTCCATGGGTTTTAGTTTCTGCAAAAATAATAAAAGGGAAAAAAATTACTGGCTTTTTTTCTATCAAAGATGACCTTATAAATGCTGGTGCTATTTATACAGGACATCCAGTAGAAAGAGATGGAAATATTATTACAGGAACAGACCCAAAGGCTATGCCTGATATGGTTAAACTTGTAATAAAGGCTATAAAAGAAAATGAATAAAGAAGGTATTCTTGGTTTAGACATAGGTGGAACATATATAAAGATAGTTTTTAAAAAAGATAATCAAATAATAAAAGATAAAGAATACATAGCAGATATAAAAAGCAGTGCAGATAAACTTATAGATAAAATTTTTAAAATTTTAGAAAAATATAATCCTAAAAAAGTTGGTATAGCTGTAGCAGGTCTTTATGATGAAAAAGAAGAAAGGTTAATTCAATCTCCAAACATAAAATCATTAGAAGGATTAAATATAAAACAGATAATACAGGAAAAGAATGATTTAGATATAGTTATTCAGAATGATGCGACCCTTGCTGCTTATGGTGAATATAAATATGGTGCAGGGAAAGATAGTAAAATTTTGGTCTGTTTGACTCTTGGTACTGGTCTTGGTGGAGGACTTGTTGTAAATGGAAAACCTTTTATAGGTGTATCTGGAAGTGCTATGGAAATTGGACATACAACCATTGATACAAATGGTTGGATATGTCATTGCGGTAGAAAAGGCTGTCTTGAGTCTTATGTTTCTTCATATGGAATAGAGAGACTGTATTTTATAAAAACAGATATATATAAAACTTCTTTTGAAATTATAACTCTTGCAAATGAAGGTAAAAAAGAAGCTATAGAAGTTATGGAAGAGGTATCTAAATATCTTGCTTATGGTCTTATGAATATTTTGCATACGATAAATCCAGATAGGATATTATTAGCTGGAGGTATTGTAGAAAATTATCCTTTAATTGAAGAAATGGCTTATTCAAATCTAAAAAGTCTTTCTTTTAGTCTGCCATTTAGGGATGTTGATATTAAGCTTGCAAAGTTAGGAGAATTTAGTGGAAGTTTTGGAGCTTTAGCTCTTGCAGAGAGTGTATGAATGATAAATTTTATAGAAATTAAATTTTGGAATTTGTAGGAGAGTTATGGAAAAGAGATTTTTTACTGATAATCCTGTTGTTGAAATAAAAACAAACCTTGGAACTTTTTATATAGAGCTTTTTCCTGACAAAGCTCCAATAACAGTTGAAAATTTTTTAAGGTATGTAGATGATGGATTTTACAATGGTCTTATTTTTCATAGAGTAATTCCTAATTTTGTAGTTCAAGGTGGTGGTTTTGATGAAAATCTTAATTATAAAGTTCCAAAGTATCCTCCTATAAAAAATGAGGCTACAAATGGTTTGAAAAATACAAGAGGAACTGTTGCTATGGCAAGAACTACAAATATTGATAGTGCAACATCTCAGTTTTTTATTAATCTTTCAGAAAACTATCAGTTAGACCACCAAAATGAAACACCAGAAGGTTATGGATATGCTGTTTTCGGAAAAGTTATAGAAGGCATGAGTGTAGTAGAAAAAATAGCAAGAATTCCAACTAGAACCATAAAAGGTTTTAAAGATGTTCCTATAGCACCTGTTAAAATGCTTGAGGTAAAAAGGATAAAATGATTGTTCAAAATCTCATATATAACAGACTGGGCAATTCATTTTCTTTAATGATAGAGCTTCAAAATGAAATGGTTCAGCTACATGATGAAGTTCATTTTAGCTTCAAGGGAAAACCAGTTTATATAAGTGGTATTTCTACTTTAGAAAAAGATAAAGTGATTATTGGAGTTATGTTTAATAATATATTTTTTTCTATTGAATTTGTGGAAGATGATGGTTTGACAGCAGTTTATAAGGATTTTAGCTTGAAGTTTATTTCTAACTGGTTTGA
The DNA here is from genome assembly GCA_026984355.1 of Hydrogenothermaceae bacterium. Lineage (GTDB taxonomy): Bacteria > Aquificota > Aquificia > Aquificales > Hydrogenothermaceae > JAADDZ01. Next base: position 5,722 of record JALSSG010000212.1, on the reverse strand, counting down.
GTATAATTTAGATAAGGATAATTTTGGTGAAATTATGAAAGTTGTTAATGAAAAATATGATTTTATTTCTGTTATAAAAGATGAAAATGGATATAAATTAAGAACAAAAGATAGCTTCCTAAAAGGTATTTTAGAAATTTTATCTATAAAAGATTTAATAAGGAGTTAAAAAAGATGGAAAAACAGCTTTATGCTACCTTAACTATGCATGGAGACCCAAACTTAGATGTTGTTGATGAGATAAGACTTGCTATACATGATAAAGATGATAATCTTATTTTTGCTACTTACTGGGAAACTGATAAATTCTCTAAGGATGATATAACAAAGGCAGTTCAGGTTTTATGTGCTAAATATAATGTAGTAGAGCTTCATACAATAGAAGATATATTTGAACTTGAGATAATTAATGACAATGGAGAATTAAAGAGAGTTTTTAGAACAAAGAAAATTTCCTAAGAGTTTATAACTGCACAATATATACCTTTTATAATTTCTGCCATTTTTTCAAAATCTAATGTGTCTATCGTGTCTGTTTTTTGGTGATAGTTTGGGTTTCTATAAAAGGCTGTATCTGTAATCATTACAGCTTTATATCCAAATTTCCAGTAATTTCTGTGGTCTGAATAATCTACACCTGGAATAATATTAGGAATATTAATTGAACGAACATCTATATCAGAGCATCTTTTCATATGTTTTTTTATATGTCTTGTTATAATCCAGTCAGAAGGTCTTCCAACAATACCTATAAAATTTCCTTTGTCTGGATAGAAAAGCTTTAGTAGTTTTAGGGGAAATTTTTGTGAGTTTTTAATATCACTAAAATATCCTATCATTTCAAGACTAACCATAAACTTTATATTTTCTTTTTTCTTGTATAAATCCTCTGCATGAATGTAACTTCCCATACTGTTTGTAGCAAAATAAGGAGGTTCTTCTAATGTATAGGCAACAAGCTGGATTTTGTGGTTTAGCTTCGGTTTATTTTCACAAATAAGTCTTGCAAGTTCTAAAAGACCTGCTACACCACTTGCATTGTCATCAGCTCCTGGTTGTTCACAGCAAACATCGTAATGTGCTCCTATAACTATTGTTTTAGTTCCTTTACCAAATTCACATATTACATTTTTGTATTTTTTGCCATCTACAAGAAATTCTTGAAAGTAAGTTTTATCACAAAAATTTTTAAAGTAGCTATATATATACTGAGACGATTTTTCTAAAGCTTCTATATAAAAGGCATTTCTTGGAGGTTCTAAGGATGTAAGAAATTCAATGTGTTTATAAAGATTTTCTTTTGATACATTAATTGATAGAGAATTTTTTCTTTTTGTAAAAACAGGGTTTATCATAATAAATAATAGAGAAAAAATAATAACTGCTACAGCTATTAGTAAACTCATCTTATAAATGTTCAAAACCTTTTACTTTTAATTTTGTTATTTTTTTATCTTCCTTTAAATAAATTCCTTTTCCCTGTTCCACTTTGCCAATTTTATATATGTTTTTATGTTTTAATTCTTTATCACAGCTAAATGCTATTATGTAGTCCTCTCCTCCATATAGAATATAGTCATAAATATCTTTGCTGTATTTTTCACAGTATTTTTTTAGATTTGTATTTACTGGAAGTTTTTCTTTAAAAAGAACTATCTTTTTATCACTTTGTTTACTTATATGTCCTAAGTCTGCTACAAGGCCATCACTTATATCTATACAGGCTTTTGCATTTTTTTGGAGTAAGCTTTTTAAACTTAAATCTACTGTAGGTTTAGTAAAAGCCTGTATTAATTCTTTTTCAAAATCTTCGTATTCTTTTTTTTCCATAAGCAAAAGTTCTAGTCCTGCTCTTGCTAAACCTGTAAAACCATTTATATAAATATAATCACCTTCCTGTGCATCTTTTCTTGATAAGAATTTTTCTGTTTCTCCTACTAAAAAAAGGTCTAATATAATCTCATTAGAAGAGGATACATTGCCTCCTGTTATGTAAAAACCATAATAATCAAGTGCTTTTTTTATTCCTATATATACTTCTTCTATGAAGGAATACTCTAAGTTCTTTGGTAAACCTAAAGATATTTGAGCCCATCGAGGAATACCACCACAAGCTAAAACATCACTTACATTTACAGATATTAATTTCCATCCTATATTTTCTGGTTTTTGAAGTTCTTTAATAAAGTGTCTATTTTCTACCTGTATATCGTTGGTAAAAAGAAGAAGTTTTCCATTAACATTGATACATGCACAATCATCACCAAAACCTACAACTACATCTTTGTCATCTATTGGTAATAGGCTAACTAGTTTTTCTATAAGTTTAAATTCTCCAATCTGATTTAATTTCATGATACCTTTATAACATAACCTCCTCTTCTACAATCTCCAGCACCTTCAAATTTATTGTTTACTGCCTGAACACCACCAAAAAATAAACTTTTTTGGCGAAACTGAACAACTTTATATATTTTTTTAGTTATTTTAATGATTTCTTCACTAAAGCCTGGTTCAAAATACACAGTATCATTTTCTGAGTGTAATCTTGGACTATTTACAGCTTGGTTTACATCCATTTTAAATACAAGATAGTTTAAAATTGTCTGAACTATCGCACTTCTTATTCTATTGCTTCCAGCACTACCGAGAATAAATACAGGCTCTTTATCTTTTAGTACGATTGTAGGAGACATCATAGAAGGAAGTCTTATGTATGCAGGCCATTTGAAAAATCCTTTTGGATTCAGGTCTTCTTCTCCAAGCATGTTATTAAGCATAATTCCCGTATCAGGAATTACAACTCCTGACCCTTCTCCATTTGTGGTAGTAATGCTTACTGCATTATTATCTTCATCAATTATGGATATATGAGTAGTATTTCCCCACAGGTTTAGTCTGCTGTAAAGTGTTTTTTTGAATTGCTCTAAAATCTGTTCATCTATGTGAATATCTTCAAAAGGTAATTTCTGGTCTAAATGTTCTTTTCTAAAAATCTGAGTAGTGTTTAGTGCTTCTATTAGAGTTTTTATATGTGTTATTGAGCCATAACTTTCTAAGTTTACATCTTCTATTAGTTTCAAGGTAAAGTTTATCAGTATACCACCTGATGATGGTGGAGGATTTGTTAAAATGGTGTAATCTTTAAAAGTAAACGTTAAAGGTTTTCTTTCAATAACGTTATATTTTGACAGGTCTTTTTTTCTAATTAATCCTCTATTTTCTGTTGATATTTTATCTATAGTGTCTGATATTTCTCCTTCATAAAAAATCCATGCACCTTTTTTTGCAAATTCTTTTAGAAAGTTTGCATATTCAGGAATTTTCTGCTTTGTATGTTCATCTATAAGTTTTCCATCTTTTGTGTATATTTTTCTTGCTTCTTTTGTTGCTGTAAATATTGGTTTTAAAAGCTTTACAAAGTCAGCCTGTAGTTTTGATAAATAAAAGCCTTCTGTAGCAAGTTTTACAGCAGGTTTTATAACTTCTTCAAGTGGAAGCCTTCCAAATTCTTGATGGACTCTGTATAATCCTGCTACAATTCCGGGAACTGCTATAGAACCATATCCTATGTGAAATTCTTGGATTGTATCTCCAAAGTCCACATATATAGGATAAAAATCTGGATTTTCAATTCTCTTAGGTGGTACGTCAACAAAAAAATCATATAGTATAGGTTCTTTTTGAGAAGGGTATGCAAGTAAAAATCCACCACCACCTAAACTTGTTAATGCAGGTTCTGCAAGTGCTGAGACTAAAACAGCACTTACTACAGCGTCAAAAGCATTTCCACCGACTTTTAGTATGGTAGCTCCTGCCTGTGCTGTTAATCTATCACCTGCTGATATTACTCCTTTCAATCTAAAACTCCGTATTTCATAGCTTTTTTGTAACTTTTTGATTTTTGAAATTCTTTTATCATTCTTGAGGATATGGTTTCTCTAAGAATAAGGTCTTTTAAATATTTTACTTCAGACTGGGTTTTTAACTCTTTAAATATACCTCTTTTTTCAATAATATAAACTAAGTCCATAAGAGCATTTCTAATAGATGTTTTTCCATATTTGAATAAAAAATCTCCATCTATTGAATATCTTACAGCGTTCCATTTATTTTGTTTGATTATTTGATGAAAAATTTTATCATGGTAAGTGTCCTGCGCATAAAAACAAAGAGCTTGAAAAAGGGTTGTTATAAGTTCTATTCTTCTAAGGTCGTTTACAGCATCACATATTCTAAGTTCTATCGTTCCAAATTTAGGCTGAATTCTTATGTCCCACCATACATCATTTATTGTATTAATTATATTGTTTTGTTTTAGTGTAAGTATAAGTTCAGAGAAATGATTGTAATTATCAAAATATTCTGGAATTCCGGCTCTTGGAAGTTGTTCAAAAACTTTTGTTCTGTACGAATGCAGTCCTGTAAATTCTTTATCAAAGAAAGGTGAGCTTGTTGATAATGCAAGGAATAAAGGTAGATAATTTATAGTCATATTGTAAGCTTTTACTGCCATTTCTCTATCAGGAAAACCTACGTGTATATGTAGTCCGCAGATTATAAAATGTCTTAGAACTATTTGAAATTCTTCAAGAAATCTTTTGTATCTTTCATCTTCTGTAATTGCTATTTTCCTGTGGTAAGCATAGGGATGGGTTCCAGCTGCATAATAGAAAAATCCATGCTCATCAGCTATTTTTTTTAGAGGATTTAATATTGATTTTAAATTTTCTCTTATCTCCTCTGGAGAGGAACACACAGGTGTTATAACCTCAATCATAAATTGAAGTAATTCTTTTTGCACATATGGTTTTAGTTCCTGTGGTATGTTTTCCTGTATAATCTTTGAGCTGTTTGATGGATAAAAACTTTCTTTATCAGCTAAAAATATTTCTAATTCTACTCCTACTGTAAATGGTTTTGAATTTTTAAAACTTAGTATTTCATCCATTGAAAAAACCTTTTTACAAAATTATAACTATATAAAGCTTTAATTTTAAACTTAAAAAGGGTAAAAAAATTGGAAATTGAAAAACCTCATTCTGTTCCTGTATCACAGTTATTTGAAGTACTACAGACTTCTATAGATGGTATCTCTTTACAGGAAGCTAAAAGAAGACTTGAGATTTATGGAAAAAATCAGCTTGAAGAAGAAAAAGAAAGCAATTTTTTGATATTTATTCGCCAATTTAATAATCCTCTTGTTTATATATTAATTACAGCTGCAATTATTACATTATTTATGGGAGATTATTTAGATTCTGGCATTATTTTCGGGATAGTTTTTGTTAACGGTATCATTGGCTTTATACAGGAATTAAAAGCAAAAACCTCTCTTGAAGCTTTAAAGAAACTAACTGAAACAAAAGCAGTAGTTATAAGAGAAGGAAAGCAAATAGAAATTCCTGTCTCTGAGGTTGTAGTTGGAGATGTGATATTACTTAGAGAAGGGGATATAGTTCCTGCTGATGCAAGACTTTTTGAAAGTCAAGGTCTTTTAGTTGATGAGTCTGTTCTTACTGGAGAATCTATTCCGGTGGAAAAAGAAGCAGATGTTGTTTTGCCCGAGGATACACCTATTTATAAAAGAAAAAATATAGTTTTTAAAGGCACTATAGTTGTAAGGGGAAAAGGAAAAGCTGTTGTTTTTGCTACTGGGAAATATACCCAAATTGGAAAAATAGCTGAAAAAGTAAAAGAAAAATCTCCAGAAACACCTTTA
>JALSSG010000211.1 GCA_026984355.1 Hydrogenothermaceae bacterium | reverse complement strand
TTTAGTTCAGAAATTAGCTTTTTAGCCGTTATAGTTTTTCCTGTTCCATCTTCACCTAAAATAACGTCTATTCCGTCTTCATATACAGACTTATACAGGCGAGCCAGAACAGGTTTATGAACAGAAGATAGATAGTACATACTTATATCGTCATTTGTTTCAAATGGGTCTTTTTTAAAGCCATAAAAATCCATAAAATAATTCATTTGACATAATCTATTTTCCCTATTAGATTTAAGAGTAATGATACCATAATTTTCGTCTTTAAGGGGATATTCATGAGTAAATCTTATGCAGAGCAATTCTATTATTTAATGAAATTAGGTAGGGTCTTTGAACTTAGAGCAAAAGAAGAATATATGAAAGGTAATATTGGAGGTTTTCTTCATCTTGCTATTGGTGAAGAAGCTGTACATGTTGGAGCTGTATTAGGATTTGGTAAAGGAGATATATTTGTACATTACAGAGAGCATGTATATGCTCTTGCAAGAGGTATGGAGCCAAAATATGTAATGGCTGAGTTGTTTGGAAAAATAACAGGAGTATCCAAAGGTAAAGGTGGTTCTATGCACCTTTATGACCCAAAATTTAATTTTTATGGTGGAAATGCAATAGTAGGAGCTCATCTTCCTCACGCAGTAGGAGCAGCATATGCAAGAAAATATACAGGTGATACAACTGGTGTTTTAGCATCTTTTGGTGATGGAGCTACAAATAGTGGTAATTTTTTTGAAGCTATAAATATGGCTGCAACATGGCAGGTTCCAGTGATTTTTCTTTGTGAGAATAACTATTATGCAATTGGAACAAGAGTAGATAGAGCTTCTCCTTTTGCTGATTTATATAAGAAAGCAAAGGACTATATGCCAGCAGTTCAAATAGATGGCATGGATGTTTTTGAAGTTTTTGAAACTGTAAAAAAAGCAAAAGAATATGTAGAAACAGAAGGTAAGCCATACTTTATAGAAGCTCTCACCTATAGATATGAACCTCACTCTATGAGTGATACTGGAGATTATCGTTCTCCAAGAGAATTAAAAATAGCAAAAGATAAAGACCCTATAGAAAATCTAAAGAAAAAAGGTTTAGAGAAAGGACTTCTTACACAGGAGTATATAAAATTTGTTGATGATAAGGTTCAACAAATAGTAGAAGAAGCTGTAGAGTTTGCCTTAAATTCTCCAGAACCACCGTTAGAAGAGTTATATAACGATGTGTTTTGTGAGGTGTGTATAGATGTTATATCGTGAAGCTTTAAACAAAGCTATGGACGAAATGATGGAAAAAGACCCTTCTGTTGTTATTCTTGGTGAAGATGTAGGTTTTTATGGTGGAAACTATAAAGTAACAGAAGGCTTATATGCAAAGTATGGGAGAAAAAGAGTAATAGACACTCCAATAGCTGAAAATTCAATAGTAGGAACAGCTATAGGTATGGCTATAGGAGGTCTAAGACCAATAGCAGAGATTATGACAGTAAACTTCTCACTTCTTGCAATGGACCAGATAGTAAATCAGCTTGCAAAAATCAGGTATATGAGTGGTGGTAAAATCGTTCTTCCTGTTGTTATAAGAATGCCACAAGGGGTAGCTAAGCAACTTGCCGCACAACATTCACAGAGTCTAGAGAGATTTTTTGCTTCTGTGCCTGGACTTAGAGTTTTTGTTGCTTCTGATGCTACTACTGCATACTATGGACTAAAATATGCAATAACTACAGATGACCCTGTAATATTTCTGGAACATACACTTTTATATCCTGAAAAAATGGAAATTGAAGAAGAAAAAAATTTTTCTCCATATAGAGCAAGGATTAAAAAGGAAGGTGAAGGAATTACTATAGTTTCTTATCTAAAAATGTTGCATGATACACTAAAAGTAGTTCCTATAATAGAAAAAGAGCTAAATACAACCTGTGAAGTTATAGACCTTTGTTCTATAAATCCTCTTGATATTTCTACTATTGCAAATTCTGTTAAAAAGACAAAAAGGTTAGTTGTAATAACAGAAGAACCTAAAACAGGGTCATATGCAAATGAAATTATCAATAAAGTATTAGAAGAAGTATTTTATGAGCTTGATGCACCTCCACTTAAGATAGGTTCTGAGGATGTTCCAACACCATATAATAGGACTCTTGAACTTGCTTCTATTCCTACACCTGAAAAAATAGCCAGTCTTATTATAAAGTGGGGAAGAAAGCATGGAATATAAAATTACAATGCCACAACTTACAGATACTATGGAAACTGGAAAGATTGTAAGATGGTTAAAAAAAGAGGGAGATTATGTACAGGAAAATGAGCCTGTAGTTGAGGTAGAAACAGATAAAGCTGTTATGGAAGTTCCGTCTTTTCGTTCAGGTATTTTAAAAAAGATTTTTGTAGAAGAAGGAGAGGAAGTACCTGTAGGAACACAAATAGCTGTAATTGAAACAGATGTTGAAAAAGGGAAAGAAAAATCTTCCCATAAAGAAGAAATTAGTAAGGATATAAAAGAAAAACATAAAGAATCTAAAGAAGAATTAGAAAAAAAAGTTTTAGAACAGATAAAGCAAGAGGAAGAGAAGATAGAACTTCCTGAGTCTTCTGCTTCTCCTTCTGCTAAGAAGCTTGCAAAGGAACTTGGAATAGATATTAAAAAATATCAAGAACAGGGTCTTTTGCCTGTTCCTGCTCATGAAAAAGATATAAAAGAACTTTTTTATAAAAACTTTTTCACTAAAGAAGCTCTTGAGATTTTGCAAAAGTATAATCTCTCTCTAGAAGAGGTTGTAAAACAGATAAAAAAAGAAAAAATTTCCAAAAAAGATATTCTAAAATTTATTCAGAATAATAATATACCACAAATCGTTCCAATATCAGATGTTCAAAAAAGAGTTATAGAAAATCTACAAAGGAGTATATCTATTCCTGTTTTTCATATATATGAAGAGATAAAAACAGGTAATATTCCAGATATAGAGGGGATTACTCTTACAGTATGGCTTATAAAAATACTTGGAGATACTATGCAAAACCATTACAGAACAAGGGCAAAACTTGAAGGCGATATCTACAAAGTATACCCAAACAGTAATATTTGCGTTGCTATAGCTGTTGAGGAAGAACTTTTTGTTCCAGTAATAAAAAATGTAAATCTAAAGAGCTTAAAAGAAATTGCAGATGATTTAAATAAACTAAAAGAAAAAGCAAAACAAAGAAAACTAACGTTAGAAGACCTTACAGGTTCTACATTTTCTTTGTCTAATTTAGGCATGTTTAATATACTTTCTTTTGATGCTATAATTCCTCCTGAAAGAGTAGGAATAGTAGCTATAGGAACAGAAATAAGAGGAAAAACAAAGATAACATTTAGTTTTGACCATAGAATTATAAATGGAAGAGAAGCAGCTATCTTCGTAGATGAGTTTAAAAATAGATTTCTTGATAAAGATTATTTAAATAAATTAAAAAAAGAGGTAGTATGAAAGATTATAAAGATTACTTTATTGAGGGAGTTTCTTTTCTTGAAGAAGCAGAAAACTCTGTTAAAAATCCTAAAGATGAAGGTTTTAATTTTTACCTCATACAGACTTCTGTTGAAAAGTTTTTAAAAGCTATAATGTCCTACTATGGAATTAAATTTCCTGAACAAGATTATATAGACTTACTTATAGAAAAAATAGAGGAAGAAACCACTATAAGATTTCCAGATTTTAAAGATGAACTTTTAGAACTTGCATTTGTCCCATATGAAGGTGGTTGTGCATCAAGCACAGTGTATGAAAAAAGGCCAGAATCATTTTTAAATGCTGTAAAACAATTAAAAGAGTTTGTTTTAGATGAAATTCCAGTTTTTTGAATAAATGCTAAAATAGGATATATTTTTTCTTTAATGTGGATGGGTGGCCGAGCGGACGAAGGCGCAGCACTGGAAATGCTGTGTACCGGGTTACCGGTACCGAGGGTTCGAATCCCTCCCCATCCGTTTAGAACTTGATAAAATATTAAAAAGAGTTAGATTAAATATTCCGGGTCCCACCGGGTAGGGACAGGTGAACCCCGCCAGGCCCGGAAGGGAGCAACGGTAAGCCTTGTTCCCTACGCCGGATGGGGGTGCCCGGTTTAAGCTATAAGTCTTCCCAAAATCAATCCAAGAATTCCAGCTGTTAAAGAAAAAAGATTATTTATAACTATATTTACTATTCCTTTAAAAATCTCTCCATCCTGAAATAAAGATATAGTTTCATATGAAAAGGAAGAAAATGTAGTAAAAGCGCCTAAAAATCCAACTCCAATAAAAAGTCTCCATAAAGGGTCTATTGATAGCTTCTCTAATGACAAAATCATAAAAAACACAAGTATAAATGAACCTAACGTATTAACAATAAGAGTCCCATAAGGGAAATCTGTTCCAAATATCTGTGCTGATAACCTTACAACAAGATAACGGGAGATAGCTCCAAAAGCTCCTCCAATAGCGATAAAAATAAGTTCCATTTCTAACTTATATAAGTTAAAAGTTCTTGAATTTCTGTTTTGCTTCCTAAAAAGACTGGTACTCTTTGGTGTATGTTTTCAGGTTTGACTTTAAGTATATCTTCTTTTCCTGTAGTAGCCATACCTCCAGCCTGGTTTATTAAAAAAGCCATAGGAGAAGCTTCATAGAGAAGTCTTAATTTACCATTTGGATTTTTTTTGTCTGCAGGATAGGCAAAAATTCCACCTTTTATTAATGTTCTATGAACATCTGCAACCATAGAACCTATATATCTTGTTGTATAACCTTTTTCTTTTAAGCTTTCTATAAAATCAACAAGGCCTTTGTCAATCCATTTTTTTGCGTTAGCTTCATTTATTGAGTATATCTTTCCTTTTTCTGGTATCTTCATATTAGGATGGGATAACAAAAACGTCCCTACAGATGGGTCTAAAGTAAATCCATTTACTCCATTTCCTGTTGAATATACTAGCATAGTTGAAGAACCATATATAACATAACCTGCTGCCACCTGTTTATATCCTTCCTGAAAAAAGTCTTCTACTGTTGCTTTGACCTTTTTGTGTATTGAAAAGATAGTACCTATACTTACATTCACATCTATATTAGAAGAACCATCTAACGGGTCAAAAGATATTATATATTTGCCATTTTTTCCTTTTTCTGGGAATATTGGCTCTTCCATTTCTTCAGATGACAGTGCAAAAAACTCACCACTATCTGATAAATGTTCTATCATAATTTCATTTGCAAGTTCATCTAACTTTTGAACTTCTTCACCTTGTACATTTACTTTTCCAGTTTTCCCAAGAATATCAACCAATCCTGCCTGTCTTACATGTGATGCTATTATTTTTGTTGCTGTTTCTATAGCAGTTAAAGCTATAGACAGTGAACCTGTAGCCTGTGGGTGTTTTCTTTCTTCTTCTAAGATAAATCTGTTTAAATCCATACCAATTTCTGCCATAAATATTCCCCCTTTAATTGTTTATTACAAAAAAATTATATCAATCTGGCTTTTTTAATTCTCTTATAACTTCTATTATGTCCTGTATAATTTTTTCTCTACTTTCATTTCCAGGATGCATGTACGTACTTCTAAATGAATGACAGTCAATATCTCCACATCTTTGAGCATGCATATTTGGAGGCAAATACAGATAGCTTTCAGGATATAAAAACCTTACTGCATGTATAATTACATCTTCATAAAAGGTAGTATAATGCTCACTACCATCACCAACCCTATCAGCTGGTGTAGCTACAGAAACAACTCCAACAGAATCACTGCTTAAAATATCATACTCAAAATTAGCATAAAAATTTCCTTGAGAATGACCTAAAAGAATAACTTTATATCCATCAGATAGGTCTTTTCTATACATATTTATATGTTCTCTTACATCGTCATCAGCTATTTTTACTGTTTCTCCTACAAATTTAAGTGTATTTTCTACTATCAAACTTCTATACATATCCTTAAACCAATCTGGCATAGGCATCTTTCCAGATAAAAAAACAAAAAAAGTAAAAGTATCAAGATTTTTTTGAGAAAAAACTTCAAAAAACTCAAGATAAAGTTCCTCATCATAATTATAAGCTAGTTTTACACTATCTTCTGATAATGAGTATAGTTCTTTAACTTCTGGATTTTTGTCTCTATATTCAATAAGAGCCTGATAAAGCTCTTTTTTGTCTTCTACTGCTTCCATAAAATCAACAGACATGCCATTTATATAATAAATTCTAAATTTTTCGTAATCTTCTTTGTTATTACATGAAAATTGTATAAAAGCCAGTACCAGTATAAAAAGCTTTAATAAGTTATTCAGTTTTAAGATAATCTTTTACCCCTTTTGAGCAGTATTTTGAAATAATTTTATCTATGTTTTCTTGGTTTACAACGATTACAGAGTACGTATATCCACTAAGTAGTTGATTAAACTTTACAAATCTTTTGTATTTTTCTCCTGTATCAAACATAAGAGCTTTTAGTGTAGTTTTTATATTTCTTAAGTTTTCTCTTTCTCCAAATGAAAATCCCTTTTTTTTATAGTACACTGCATCAAAACAGGCAGATTTTTTAATGTAAAGATTTGCATAATACCTTGCTAGAATCTTAAAATTCTCGTTATTTTTCCAATTTATCTGCGATATTTCTTGTAAAACAAGGCCAACTTCATAACCTGCAAAATAGACAGAGTTATAAGGAGGTACTACAGATGCAAGATACTCTTTTGCATCATTCCTAAGGTCATTATTATCTTCCTGAGGAAAGGATATACCTGATATTACAAGCAAAATCAGTAAAATATATTTCATAATAGACCTTTACTGCTAAAACTAAAATATCCTTTTTTACCAATTATGATGTGGTCTAGGAGCTCAAAACCTAAGTTTATTGCAAGATTTTTTATATTTTTTGTAAATTCTATATCTTCTTTTGATGGTTCAGGTAAACCATTTGGATGATTATGTATAAGAATAATTCCATAAGCATTTAGATTTATAGCAGGAAAAAATATATCTCTTGGCATAGCATTTAAAACATTTAAGGAACCTATAGCTATGGTTTCTTTTCCAAGTAGCTGGTTCATGGTATTTGTATATATAGCTAATAACTTTTCCTGTCTTTCCTTTGATAGTTCTTTTACAAATTGATACACATCTTCAGGATTATTAAATATAATACTTTCCTGTTCTTCTTCCATTCTCTTTGCAATTTCAAATATAGCAAGGATTTGTAATGCTTTAGCTTTTCCTATACCTTTTATAGAGATTAAATCTTCTAAAGTTATATTTCTTAACTCTTTCAAAGACCTGTTTTTCAGAATTTTATCTGCTAAACCTAAAACATTTAAACCTTTAATCCCCTGTCCGATAGATAGGGCTAAAAGTTCATTATCTGTTAATGAATCTATTCCATACTTTAAAGCTTTTTCTCTTGGTAAAAGTTCTTCAGGAAGTTCTTTTATCTTTTTCTTATATATATACTTTTCAAATTTCATTAAATTTTTTTCTCTGTTTGTTTAATAATAATTACAAAATGTTAATTTTTTAGTTTTTCTTCAAGCTGTTTTATTTTTTCTTCATATCTTCCAAGCTTAAAGCTTAAATTTTCTATTTTTGACACAAGTAGTTCTAAGTTATCTTTAAACTCTTTCTCCCTATTTGTTTGTCTTTCAAGACATATTAGTGCTTCTGATATTATTTGTGTCTCACTTTTACCAAGAGATAACTTTAACCTGTCAAGGCGTTCTGCTGTACCTTTACTAAATACATATGTTTTCTTTACTTTTCCATCCATTTTATTGGCGACCCTTACTATTTTGTTATTTTGTTAGATAATTATAAGTATCTGAAAATTAAAAATCTATAAGGTATATTGCTATTATCTGATATTGAATAATTATGTAAATATATGATATGTTTTTTAAATGTTTTTTTAATTTAGTTAAGAGGTAGGTAAGTCATGGAAAAATTTAACCTCAGAATTTTTAGATATGACCCTACAAAAGATGATGAACCAAGATATGAAACCTATACTTTACCAGTAGAAAAGGGAATGACTGTTCTTGCTGCTTTGTTTAAAGTAAAAGAAGAACAAGACCCCTCTGTATCTTTTAGATATAACTGTAGGGCTGCTATATGTGGTTCCTGTGCAGTGAGAATAAATGGACATGCTAAGTTAGCGTGTAAAGAGCAGATAACAAAACTTCTTGAACAGTTTGAAACAGATACGCTTACAGTGGAGCCTGCAGGAAACATAAAAGTGCTTAAAGACCTTATTTTTGATA
>JALSSG010000210.1 GCA_026984355.1 Hydrogenothermaceae bacterium | reverse complement strand
AGACTTACCTCCTGATTTTATTATATAACGATTTCATCTATTTTTTTGACATTTCATCAAATTGATACTAAAATTAAAAACAAATACAAAAAATAACAAAAATAAAACAAAAAGTTGTAAAAATTTTTTACAAAAATTAGTAAGTAGTTAAAAATAATAGAAAATAATAAACAAAAATTGAAAAAATTTTTTTAAATTTAATTTAAAGGGGGTATTATCATGGAAAACATTTTAAACACAATAATAAGCTACGCAACAGAATATGGTGTTCGTATACTTGTAGCTATAGTCGTATTTATAGTAGGTCGTTTTATCGCCAAAAAGCTGACAAATCTGTTAAGAAAACTTATGGAAAAGGCAAAATGGGATGTTACGCTGGTTAAGTTTCTTGGAAATATGATATATATACTTCTTCTATTTGTAGTTCTTATCATTACACTTCAAACGATAGGTATTGATACGACATCGTTTATAGCAATTCTTGGTGCTGCTACTTTAGCTATTGGTTTTGCATTAAAAGACAACTTATCTAACTTTGCTGCAGGTGTTATGATACTTATATTTAGACCGTTTGAAGTAGGTCATTTTATAGAAGCAGGTGGTACATCTGGGGTAGTAGAGGAAATAGGTGTATTTAATACAAAACTTAGAACAGGTGATAACAAACTTATATATGTTCCAAATTCTAATATTGTTGGTGGAAATATTGTTAATTATTCAGCAAAAGATACAAGAAGAATAGACCTTACTATAGGTGTAGGTTATGAAGATGATTTAAAGAAGGTTAAAGAAGAAATATGGAAAATTTTAAATGAAGATGAAAGAATACTAAAAGATCCTGCACCAACAGTAGCTGTTGCAGAGCTTGCAGATAGTAGTGTTAATTTTGTAGTAAGACCATGGGTTAAAAGTAGTGATTACTGGCCTGTTTACTTTGATTTATTAGAAAAAATAAAAGTAAGATTTGATGAAGCTGGCATATCTATACCTTATCCGCAATTAGATGTTCATCTAAAAAAAGAAGCTTGATTTTTATAGGGAGGATACTATGAGAAAACTCTTAATGACAGTACTTATTTCACCTTTTGTATTAAGTAGTGTTTATGCAGAAATTAAGAATGTAAAGAACATTACAATAATTACACCACAAATTGGTTTCCACTTTTTTGATGAAGATAGAAATGTTTATGATAGGGAAAAATTTACAGGTGGTGTATCAGTAGATAGAATAACAGAGGATTACTGGGGGTTTGGAGCATATTTAGGCTATGGAAAAAATAGAAGATTAAGTAATACTAGTTATAAAGATTTTTATGATGTTGCTGTTTATGGTTCAAAATACTATCAAATAAGCAGTAAATTTCTACCATACATTTCCCTTGGGTTAGGAGGTAGTAGATTTGGTAGTAAAGATATTATGGGATTGTATGGGGCTTTAGGTGGTCTTTATTTCTTTAAAAGGAACTGGACTTTTAACATATCAATAAAAGATTTTTATCTTTTCAGAGGAAGGAATGATGTGATTACTACTATAGGTATAGGGTATGCTTTTGGATTATCTAAAAAAGAAATACCTACGGCTCTAGATACAGACAATGATGGGGTTATTGATGAAAAAGATAAATGTCCAAATACACCTAAAGGTGTAGCTGTTGATAGTTCAGGCTGTCCATTAGACAGTGATAATGATGGAGTGCCTGATTATAAAGATAAGTGTCCTGATACTCCTTCTGGAGTTTCTGTTAATAACATTGGATGTCCATTAGATACAGATAAGGATGGAGTTTTTGATTATAAAGATAGATGTCCTGATACTCCTGAAGGTATAGAGGTTGATAGATATGGTTGTCCAAAAGACAAAGATTTAGATGGAGTTCCTGATTATCTTGATAAATGTCCTTCTACTAAACCTGGTATTAGTGTAGATAAAAATGGCTGTCCTTTAGACAGTGATAAAGATGGTGTTCCTGATTATAAAGATAAGTGTCCTGATACTCCTAAAGGAGTTATTGTGGATATAACTGGTTGCCCAGTTGATTCGGATAACGATGGAGTTCCTGATTACCTTGATAGATGTCCTGATACTGCAGAAGGTATTGAGGTAGATAAGAATGGTTGTCCTTTAGATAGAGATAATGATGGTATACCTGATTACTTAGATAAATGCCCTAACACTCCTAAAGGTGTAGCTGTAGATAAAAATGGATGTGCTTTAGACAGCGATAACGACGGTGTTCCTGATTATATAGACCAGTGTCCATATACACCTGAAGGTTCCAAAGTTGATGAGAAAGGTTGTCTTGTCGAAGCAAAATTAGAAATTCACTTTGACCTTGATAGTGCAAAAATAAAACCTGAATATTATCCAGAAATAGAAAAGTTTGCAAAATATCTAAAGGAAAACCCTGATGTGAAAATTGAGATTCAAGGACATACAGATAGTCTTGGTTCTGCAGAATACAATTTAAAACTATCTCAAAAAAGAGCAGAAGCTGTAAAGAAAATACTTGTTGAAAAATTTGGTATAAGTCCAGATAGAATAATAGCTAAGGGATATGGAGAAAGTAAACCAATAGCTTCAAATGATACACCAGAAGGTAGGGCTAAAAACAGAAGAGTTATTATAGTACCTATAAAATAAATAAAAGGAGGTAGTACTTTTGATGAAAAAGTTGGTTTTCTCAGCTTTGGTAGTGCCACTTGTAAGTGGTATAGCTATAGCATCTGAAGGAAAAAAAGACTGGAAATTTCATTCAGAGCTTTCTTATGTAAAAACTTCAGGAAACTCTAAGGCAGAAACATTTGCAGCAAAAGCAGAAGCAACAAAGACAGTAGAGAAGAATAGGTTTACAGCAAAAGCTAGCGGTCTTTATGCTAAATCTGACGGTAGTGAAACTGCAAGTAGATGGTATATACTTGGTAGATGGGATAGAACTATAACAGATAGAATGTTCTGGTTTCTTCAAGGTGATTTGTTAAATGACAAATTTGCAGGTTTTCAATATAGAACTGTATGGCTTGGTGGTGTAGGCTATGATATTTTAAAAACAAAAAAACATTACCTTAAGGGACTGGCATCTATTGGTTATGCTTATCAGAAATATGAAGAAGGTGGTTCTGATAATTATCCAACAGCAAGTATTGATTTAAACTATGTATGGCAAATATTAGATAATTTAAAATTTAAAGAAGATTTTAACTATCAAACAAGTTTAAGTGATATGGAACTTTTCTATGTAAACTCTGATACATCTTTACAGGTAAAGATAAACACTCATTTTTCTCTTGGTGTAGGTTTAAGAATAGCCTATCAAAATACCCCACCAGCTGAAAATATAAAAAAGACTGATACTACGTTTTTAACTTCTTTAATAATTGACTATTAAAATTATGGCTCCTTTGGGAGCCTTTTTAAAAGTATTTATTTATGATTTCTTCTGTTTCCTTTAACATTTCCTTTCTTTCTTTGTCAGATACATAAGGAACTGAAAAGAAAAATTTATGTTCTAAAACCTCTATACCGCAAAATTCGTAGGTACCATCGATAGTTTTCTTTATACACTGGCATATTCCTGAACCTTCACATATTTCTTTGCTTTCTCCTAATGTGTTAAATATTATCACTTTTTTATCAGTTAATAAGCCTTTTATCTGTCCATCTACTTCACCATAAGCAAATCCATAAGAGAAAACTCTGTCAATATATCCTTTTAAAATAGCTGGCATTGAGTACCACCATATTGGATGGATAACTATTAAGATATCTGAATTTCTTATAATTTCTTGCTCTTGTTTTACATCTGGTAAATAATCTCCATTTTTTATGGCTATAAAATCTTCAGCTTTTAAAACTGGTTGAAAATTCATACTATACAAATCTCTTGTTATAAATTCTATATTTTTTTCCTTTAATTTTTCTTCCACTATTTCTTTAATAGCATGGTTGAAACTTTTTGGGTTAGGATGGGCATATAAGATTGTAGTTTTCATTTTATTCCTCTTTTTTTGTTAATTTTTTGCTTCTGATTTTGCACTCCATTTTAGATAGCTGTTTATAAATTCATTTAATTCTCCATCCATTACTGCCTGAATGTTTCCCGTTTCAAAACCTGTTCTTAGGTCTTTTACCATCTGGTATGGATGAAATACGTAAGACCTTATCTGGCTTCCCCATGTTATATCTTTCTTTTCTCCTTCAAGTTCTTTTTGTTTTTCTTTTTGTTTTTCTAGTTCGTATTGGTATAACTTTGCTTTTAGCATCTGCATAGCCTTTGCTCTGTTCTGGATTTGAGACCTTTCACTTTGGCATGTTACAGTTATACCTGTAGGAATATGCACAATTCTAACAGCAGAATCTGTAGTATTTACATGCTGTCCGCCTGCCCCTGATGCCCTAAATGTATCTATCCTTAAGTCTTCTTCTTTTATTTCAACTTTAACTTCATCTCCAATATCTGGTATAACAGATACTGCAGAAAAAGAAGTATGTCTTCTTTTGTTAGCATCAAAAGGAGAAATCCTTACGAGTCTATGAACTCCCTGTTCACCTTTTAAATATCCATATGCGTATGGTCCTTTTACTATAAATGTTGCACTTTTTATTCCAGCCACATCATCTGGCTGATAGTCTACCATTTCTACTTGATAACCGTTTTTTTCAGCCCATCTTAAATACATTCTAAGCAACATCTCTGTCCAATCACATGCTTCTACACCACCAGAACCAGCCTGAAGAGTTACAATAGCGTCTTTATCATCATACTCTCCTGAAAGTAGGCTGCTTAGCTCAAGCTGTTCTATATCTTTTTCAAGTTGATTTATTTCTAATTCGAGTTCTTTTTGAGCTTCCTCGTCAAATTCCATATCAAGCAATTCTATAAATTCTTTTGCATCATTTAATCTTTTTTCTAAATCCTGTATCTTTTCTAATTTCTGAGCAAGAAAGTTTCTTCTTGACGCTATAGTCTGGGCTTTTTTTGGGTCTTCCCAAAAGTCTGGTTTACCCATTTGAGTGTCTAAATGGTGGATTTCTTTTTGTAGTTCTTCTGGCTTTAATATCTCTTTGATATTTTCAAACTTATTTTCAAGTTTTTCTAACTTAAATCTAAAATCCTGTATCATTTTTCCTTGTTGTTTTAATTTTTTGCAAGAAAGATATAAATATAAAGTTAGCTGACTATGATAATAAGCATAATCGCAAATATCATAAAAATCAAGATTTGATACTGATAAGTAAACTAATTAATCTTTCTATATCATCATTAGAATGTTTATATGAAACTGTTATCCTAAGTCTTGATGTACCTTCTGGTACAGTAGGTGGTCTTATTGCCTGGACAAAAATATTGTTTTTAAGTAAAAAATCTCTTATTTTTAGTGCTTTTTTTTCATTTTTTACTATTATAGGAATTATAGGAGTTCCTTTAAAAGATATATCAAATCCATATTCTTTGAGCTTATCAGCTATATATTTTGCCTTTTTTAAAACATCTTTTCTTCTTTCTGGCTGATTTATCATAATTTTTAGGTTTTCAAGGGATATAAAATTTTGTATAGGAGAAAGTGCTGTTGTAAATATAGCTGTTCTCATCTTGTTGATTAAATATTCTATAACTACCTGTGAAGCACAGATAAAAGCGCCATAACTTCCTATAGCTTTTGATAATGTGCCCATCTGTATAATATTCTCATCTGGTTTTATACCGTAGTGAAATAAACTACCTTTTCCATCTCCCAGTATACCTGTAGCATGTGCGTCATCTATTATAAGAACAGCGTTATACTTTTTTGCAATATCATATATTTTATCAAGTGGAGCTATAGAACCTTCCATACTAAAAACGCCGTCAGTAATTATAAAAATACTGCCTTTGTTTTTTCTATTTTTTATTTTGTTTTCTAAATCCGTTATATCTTGATGTTTATATATAAATTTTTCTGCTTTTGTAAGCCTTATGCCGTCTATTATAGATGCATGATTTAATTCATCACTTAAAATAGTATCTTCTTC
>JALSSG010000209.1 GCA_026984355.1 Hydrogenothermaceae bacterium | reverse complement strand
CCAACATTAGCAAGATATCCACTACCTACTACAAGACAGCTTTCTGTTTGTTTTAGTTTTGAAAGTTCTTTTTCTAATTTTTGTTGGATATTACTGTATCCAGACACAAGTAAAGAAGCACCACTTCCTAATGATAACTTTTTTATTTCTTTACAGATTGATTTTTTTGTTTCTAAATTATCTTTTAGACCTAAGTAATCATTTGAGGAAAAATTTATGATATTTTCCTTTAGTATAACTCTTTTTCTGTATAGATTTTTCTCTTTTAAATTTTCTAATTCCTGTTTTAATTTTTCCAAAAACATCTATATACCAAAGATTTTTATGATTACTCTCTTAGGTCTTTGTCCATCAAATTCTGCGTAAAATATCTCCTGCCACGTTCCTAAGTCTAATTTGCCATCTGTTATAGGTAGTACCACCTGTAAATGCACAAGGAGATTTTTTAAATGTGCATCACCATTATCCTCACCTGTTAGATGGTGTTTATAATCTCTTTTAAATGGAGCTAATTTTTCCAGCCACTCCCATATATCTTCGTGTAGTCCTTCTTCATCGTCCTGAACTATTACAGAACTTGTAAGATGCATTGATGAAACAAGACATAATCCTTCTTGTATACCTGAGTTTTTAACAGCTTGTTTTACTTTATCTGTAATTCTTATTAACTCCCTTCTTTTTTTTGTGTTGAACACGATATATTCTGTATAAACTTTTGCTTCACCTTTCTTTAACATTTTTTCCCTTCAAAAATATTTTTTTGTTATAAAATTTTAAATAAAAAGGTTAATTTATGCTATCTATTATAAAAAGTGGTGGAACTTTAGGAGTTGAAGGATATATAGTAGATGTTGAGGTAAATATATCTCCGGGACTACCTCAGTTTATAACTGTTGGACTGCCAGATACTGCTGTAAAAGAGAGCAGAGAAAGAGTAAAATCTGCTATTTCTAACACAGGACTTTCTTTCCCAGTGAAAAAGATTGTTGTAAACCTTGCTCCAGCAGATATACCTAAACAGGGAACTCTATATGACCTTCCTATCGCCATTGGAATATTAGCTGGTTCTGGAATTATTAATAAAGATGAATTAGAAGACTTTGCTTTTATTGGTGAGCTTGCATTGGATGGAAGTTTAAGGTCTGTAAAAGGTATTTTACCTATTATCTTAAAACTAAAAGAAAAAAATATAAAAAAAGTTATATTACCTGAAAAAAATAGTAAAGAAGCTGCCTTAGTTGATGGTATAGACGTTTACGGTTTTTCCTCCTTAAAAGAAATTTTACTGTTTTTAAATAAAGATATAGAAAAATATCCTGTAAAGTTAAATAAGAATCAAATCCTTTCTTCTGGTTCTTTTGAAGATTTAGATTTTTCAGAGGTCAAAGGACAACATTTAGTCAAAAGAGCTTTAGAAATAGCAGCAGCAGGATTTCATAATGTTCTTATGATAGGTTCACCAGGTTCTGGTAAAACAATGCTTGCAAAAAGATTTATATCTATTTTGCCTGATATGACCTTTGAGGAAGCTATTGAAACTACAAAGATACATAGTGTTGCTGGTGTTCTAAAGGATTTTATTGTAAAACAAAGACCTTTTAGAAGTCCCCATCATACAATTTCGGATATTGCTTTAATTGGAGGTGGCTCATATCCAAAACCAGGAGAAGTTAGTTTAGCTCATAATGGAGTGTTGTTCTTAGATGAGCTTCCAGAATTTAAAAGGTCTGTTTTAGAGGTTCTAAGACAACCTCTTGAAGATAGAGTGGTTTCCATTTCAAGAGCTTCTGGTAGATTTGAATTTCCTGCAAAGTTTCAGCTTATAGCTGCAGCTAATCCATGTCCATGTGGTTATAAAAATGACCCTGTAAAAGAATGTACATGTACACCAAGAGAGATAAAAAGATATCTAGGAAAACTATCTGGTCCACTTCTGGATAGAATAGATATTCTTACATATGTGTCCAGTGTAAAGCCTGAGGAACTTTCATCTATGTCAAAAGGAGAAAGTTCAAAACAGATAAAAGAAAGAGTATTAAAGGCGGTTGAAATACAAAGAAGAAGATTTAAAAACCTGCCAATAAATTTCAATAGTGAGATGACAGTTTCAATGATTGATAAATTTGCAAATTTAGAGGAAAGTGCAGAAAATATTCTAAAAATGGCATCAAAAAAGTATAACTTTACAGCTCGTTCTTTTCATAGAATACTAAAGGTAGCAAGAACCATAGCTGATTTAGAAGGTAGTGAAAAAATTAAA
>JALSSG010000208.1 GCA_026984355.1 Hydrogenothermaceae bacterium | reverse complement strand
GGTTTTACTTATCTCTTCATAATAAGGTACAAACTTTACGATTTTTCCATTTCTTGTAAGTAAAAGAAAGCTATTTTTAGAAGGAATTACTCCTACGAAACTTTCACAGTCTAAAAGTTTTGTATCATCCCAGTTTATACCATCTTTAGAGGATACTATCACTCCATTTAGACCAACAGCAGTAATAATGTTTCTTTCTGGATTGTACGCTATATCAATTAAAGGAGACATTGTATCAAGCTGAATGCCTAACTGCCAGTCTGTTAAATCATTTGAATAGAGTACCAAACCATTATCTGTTAGAACATAGTATTTGTCAAAATGAGCTATTTTTGTTAAAGAAACTTCTGGCTTTTTCTCCAAGTTTAATAATTTTTGTATATCTATCTGATAAGTTTCCCATATTGTTTCTTTATCAGTAGATGAAGATACTGCTATAATTCCATCTTCACCTACTGCAAAAAATTCTCCATTTATATACTCAACATCTAATAGGTCTTTTCCTTTTGTTCCTGTTTTTTTCCTATCTAATTTCTCAATTTTTTCTTCGTCTGGATAAAACACAAATATGTATCCATCTTTTCCTACAGCTACAAATCTACCGTTGCCATAGGTTATATCGTACAGTATTTTCCCAGTCTTTATACTTTTCCAGTTTATTCCATCTTTAGAATAGTAAATTCTTTTATCTTCGCTTGTTGCTATATAGGTTCCGTTTTTATATACCATAGATACTATTTGTTTATCTGTAGGTGGGTATGTTATTTTTGCCTGATTAAATTTTTCTAAATCTTCTATTTTTATAGCTTTATTTTTTTTGTGTATCATTATAAATGCTTTGTTTTCCTTAAAGAAAGCATCGTTAAACATAGGTATAGCTACTCTATGTACTTTGTGTTTTAGCTCTGTTCCATCTGGTTTTATGGTTAAAGCTGTTTGAGAATCGAATTTAGCATAATCAAATAAACTTCCTTCTACTATTTTGTAATCTACCTTACTATTTAGTATTTTATTTCTTGCAAAGAGATACATAGGATGATTATTTTCTTCTATAATGCCAACAACATAATTAAAAAATCCTCCTCCATTTCCATACAGATTGATGGTTCTTTCTTCTTTGGAAAATACTTTACCTAATAGAACAAATCCTGTCTGTTTTTCTGATTCTATAAATTCGCCATATATAGGTACAAAACCTTCTTTTAATGCCCACACTACACATGGTGAGAACTGACTGGCTATTATAAATACTAAAAACTCTTTATCACTATTTAGTGTTATTTTACCTATTTTAGCTGTATTTGGAATTTCTCTGTCTTCTTTTTTGTTGCTTAGCAAAATCCAGTTAAGTGGTGAAAGCCAATAAGGTAGAAGAAGCCATTTATCTTTATCTCCAGAAGCATAAAGGTCTTTTCCTTTAAAGGAAAATCCAAAAAATTTCCTTTTGTATTTAATATCTAAGTCAATATAAATCTTATCTTCATCTATTCTAAAATAATCTTCTTCATCTTTGCTGGTACTTTCTATTCGTGGTGGTGGAATATTAGGGTCTGGTTTTACTTCTTCTTTATCTTCATCTGAAGTAATTCCCATTTTAGCTAATTGATTTAATAATTTTTTGTGTTCTTTTTCATTGTATAACTTGGCTCCTGTAATGAGAGTTAACATAAATTTATCCATTACAGGTGATAGGCTTTCGTATTTAGATTTGTCTTTTGAGATTAAATGTTTTAAAGTTTTTCCTTTGATGATTCCTTTTATAA
>JALSSG010000207.1 GCA_026984355.1 Hydrogenothermaceae bacterium | reverse complement strand
AGTATATAAAACTAAAAAAAAAGAAATGCATCTTACGCAAGAAATATAGGGATAAAAGTATCACGGGGAGGGTTTATAGGTTTTCAAGATAGTGATGATATTTGGTTTGAGAAAAAATTAGAAAAACAGGTAAAGATTTTAAAAAATATGAATATAGATATAGTTTTTTCATCTATACTTGTTGAAGATAAGGTTTTTCCTGAGAATTTTGATATAAACAATTTAGAAAATTATATTCATTTTAGAAATCCTATAGACCTTCCATCTTCTCTTATAAAAAGAGAATGTTTTAAAAAAGTAGGTTTCTTTGATCCAAAATTCCCTAGATTACAAGACTGGGAATTCTTCTTTAGAGCAGTAAAAAAATGTAAATTTTTCTTTATCAATGAACCATTAGTTAAAGTTAATCACTACAGTGATGGAATAAGTGCAAATAACAGATTTTTATTAGATGGACTTTTGCTGTTTATACAAAAGTACAATAAAGACTTACAAAAAAAAGCTATATCTTCTCTCTACAGAAGAGCAGGTATTGTGTCATATCTTAACTTTTCAAAGTTAGATGCATACAAATTTTTCTTTAATTCAATAAAAACATATCCTTTAGATATAAAAACATACATAGCTATACTACTTGGACTTTTTGGGGAAAATCTTTTTGAAAGGATTATAATAAAGAAATAATGGTAAAATTTCATAAACCTTTATATCTTGGAATAGAGGAAAAATATGTTTTAGATGTAATAAAAAGAAAATCTTTTTCTGGAAAAGGATATTACTATAATAAAGTTATAAATCTATTAAAAAATGAATTAAAAAATCCAGATATTATACTAACTTTTTCTGCAACAACAGCTCTTGAGATATCAGCATTTTTACTTGATATAAATCCTGGAGATGAAATTATTATACCTTCTTTTACTTATGTATCTACAGCAAATGCATTTGTAAAAAAGGGAGCAAAGTTAATTTTTGTGGATATAAATCCTAAAACAATGAACATTGATGAAAATCTGATAGAAAATGCTATAACAAAAAAAACAAAAGCTATAGTAGTGGTTCATTATGCAGGTGTATCATGTAATATGGATAAAATAAATGAAATTGCGAAAAGACATAATATAGCAGTTATTGAAGATGCGGCTCATAGTTTAGGTAGTAAATATAAAAATAAACCTTTAGGTACATTTGGAGATATAGGAATATATAGTTTTCATGAAACCAAAAATATACACTGTGGAGAAGGAGGAGCATTAATCATAAACAATAAAAATATTCTTAAATATGATATAGATATCTTTTGCGAGATGGGAACAGATAGAAAGGAGTTTTTAGAAGGTAAGATAGAAAAATATTCCTGGCAAGATTTAGGTACAAAATGTATTCCAGATGAGTTTAATACAGCATTCTTATATGCTCAGTTATTAAATCTAAAAGAAATCACAGAAAAACGTTTAAATCTATGGGAAAAATACTATAAACTTCTACTCCCCCTAGCAGAAAAAAATCTTATAGAATTACCTTATATCCCTGAATATTGCAAACATAATGCTCATATTTTTTATATAAAATTAAAAGATAAACAAGAAAGAAAAAATCTTATGAAGTTTCTAAAATCAAAAAATATAGAAACAGCGTTTCATTTCATTCCACTTCACAGCTCTCCGGCAGGGAAAAAATATGGTTCTTTTTTTGGAAAAGATATATATACAACAAAAGAAAGTAGCCGGTTACTTCGATTACCTTTATATTTTAGTTTAAAGGACGA
>JALSSG010000206.1 GCA_026984355.1 Hydrogenothermaceae bacterium | reverse complement strand
AAGGACCAGGGCATCTTGTTAGATGGATGTATGAAGAAGGCAAAGGTGTTCCAGCACTTGTTGCTGTAGAGCAAGATTTTACAGGACAGGCAAAAAATATTGCTCTTGCATATGCAAAAGGCATAGGAGCAACAAGAGCAGGAGTTATAGAAACTACATTTAAAGAAGAAGCAGAAACAGACCTTTTTGGAGAACAAGCTGTTTTATGTGGTGGGGTAACAGCTCTTATTAAAGCAGGATTTGAAACATTGGTAGAAGCTGGATATCAACCTGAAGTTGCATATTTTGAATGTTTACATGAATTAAAGTTAATAGTAGACCTTATATATCAGTACGGAATTTCTGGAATGAGATACAGTATTTCTGACACAGCAAGATACGGAGACGTAACAAGAGGAAAAAGAATTTATGAAGCGGTAAAACCACTACATAAGAAAATCCTTGAAGAGATACAGGAAGGAGACTTTGCTAAAGAATGGATTTTAGAAAATGTGGCTAATAGACCTCACTTTAACGCTCTTGTAAGAAAAGACGAAGAACATTTAGTAGAGCAGGTAGGAAAAGAGCTAAGAAAAATGATGCCATGGCTTGGAGAAAAATCACTTTAAAAGGTAAAAGATGAATATAACATCTAAAAGAAAAAGCTTAAAAAAGCTTTACGAACCAATAGGGTTATTATTTGTAAAAACTCATTTAACTCCAAATATAATTACTATTATATCTGTTATTTTAGGCGTACTATCTGCTGTATTTTTCTATCATAAAATGCCTCTTGCTGGGGCTACTCTTTTATTTATGAGTGGATTTATGGATTTGATGGATGGAGTTGTAGCAAGAGAAACAGAAAAGGCTTCTAAGTTCGGTGCAGTTTTTGACTGGTTAGCAGATAAATTTGTAGATTCTATAGTATTATTTTTTATAGGAATAACATACTCAACACCTGTTCTTACAGCTTTAACAGTTAGCTTAAATATGCTTCATACTTTTATAAAACCTGTAGCATATGCAGAAATAGGATTTTCTAACAGACAAAAAGGAAAAATAGATGACCCTTTAGAAGGAATAGGATTTTTTGGAAGACCAGAAACAATAATAACTAT
Source organism: Hydrogenothermaceae bacterium (assembly GCA_026984355.1). Lineage (GTDB taxonomy): Bacteria > Aquificota > Aquificia > Aquificales > Hydrogenothermaceae > JAADDZ01. The sequence continues at coordinate 7,220 of JALSSG010000206.1, read as the reverse complement.
TGTTTTTTTCTCTATACTGGAAAGATTTAATATCCTTGGTGGGTTAGAAACAGGATATATAATAATAGCAACATTAACGTTTTTATCTTTAGCTCAAAGAATTATATACCTTTATATAAAGTACAACAAAGAATATGACTAAAAGGATATGAAAAATGAGTAGACCCTATACAATAATAGTTTCTGAAGTGACTGTAGATGGAAAACTTACATTAAAACGAGGTGTTTCTTCTAAAGAAATAATGAAATTTATGGATGAAGATGCTGTAAGGTATCTTCATGAGCTAAGAGCAAAAGTAGATGGTATAATGGTAGGTGCAGAAACTATAAGAACAGACAATCCATTTTTAACAGTAAGATATGTAGAAGGAAAAAATCCTACCAGAATTGTACCAACAGCTATGGCTAACATACCTTTTAATGCAAATATCTTAGAAAAAGACGCTCCTACTATAATATTCACCTCAGAAAAAGCTCCAGAAGAAAAAGTCCAAAAACTACAGGAAAAAGTTGAAGTTATAAAATGTGGAGAAGAAAAAGTAGACCTTGTCAAAATGATGGATATCCTCTATAAAAGAGGAATAAAAAGTCTAATTGTAGAAGGTGGTTCAAGACTTAACTGGGAAATTATAAAACTTGGACTTGTTGATGAGATAAGAATTATACATATGCCTTTTATTGTTGGTGGAACAGATACACCTACACTTGTTGGTGGAGAAGGATTTGAATCTCTTGAAGAACTTGTTAAAACAAAGCTAAGAGCACATTTTATGAGAGGAAATCATCTAATAACAGAATGGGAGATTATATTTGACTGATATGAAGGTAAAAGTTTTATACTTTTCTTCTATCAAAGATAGATTAAAGAAAAACAGTGAAGAGTTTGATATACCAGAAAATACATATATAAAAGAGTTTATAGATATACTAAAGGAAAAACACCCAGAAATCTCCAATCTATTAGAAAATACAATGATAGCTGTCAATGAAGAATATGTACACGAAGATTATCTTTTAAAAGAAGGTGATGTTATCGCTATCATTCCTCCAGTAAGCGGCGGATAATGGATAGAGAAATAATACTTGGTAATAAAACCTTATTTTTGAACATAGATAAGTTTTTATGTATCAGAGATTTCTATTATCCTTATGTTGGTCAATACAATCATCTAAGTGGAGAAAAAAATCAGATTGGTATTTTTGTTGACGGTAAATTTTCCTGGATTGATGAAAACTGGAAACTTGATTTTAAATACAAAAAAGATTCTCTAACAGCATTAATAAATGCTACTAATGAAAATTTAGAAATATCTTTCTCCTATGAAGCTACTGTACACAAATATATGCCTGTTTTTATAGCAAAAATTAAAGTAAAAAATTTATCTAATAAAAAGAAAGATGTAAAATTTTTCTTTTATCACGACTTTAATCTAAATGAAACACCTATAGGAAATACTGCATTTTACTATCCACAGCTAAATGGTCTGGTTCACTATAAAGATAGAACATACCTGTTTATAGCAATAGACATAAAAAATGGAGATTTAGAATACACAGTTTCAAAAAAAGAAGAAAGCAGTAAAAAAGAGATAGAAGAGGGAAAACTTTTAAAAAGACCAATAGTAAGAGGAGATATAGACAGTGCTATTGGATGTTCTTTTTCCTTAGAGAAAGAAAAAGAGTTTTTCTATTACATAGTAGCTGGAGAAAGTTTAGATGATATTGAAGAAAAAAACAAAAAATTACGAGAAGATACACTTCCTCATCTGATAGAAGAAACAGAAATATACTGGCAGGCATGGATAAAAGAAAGAAAAAATCTGTGTATAAAAATCCCAAAAGAAGTAAAACAGCTCTATGACAGAAGTCTTTATATAATAAGGGCACATATAGATAAAAATGGGGCTATTATAGCTTCTGCAGATTCAAGTATATTCCATAGATTTAACAAAGACCACTATAGTTATTCATGGCCTAGAGACTCAGCATTTATAACTCCTGCTTTAGATTTTGCTGGATATGGAGACATAACTAAAAAGTACTTTGAATTTTGTGCCAAGACTATTACCAAAAAAGGATTTTTCCTTCAAAAATATTTACCAAATGGAGCCTTCGGTTCCTCATGGCATCCATGGAGTGATTTAGATGGTAATCCTCAATTACCAATACAGGAAGATGAAACAGCACTTGTTATATGGGCACTTTATCAGCATTATTTAGCTACTAAGGACATTGAATTTATTGATTATATGTATAACAAACTTGTTAGACCTGCAGCTAATTTTATGGTTTCCTACATAAATAAAGACACAGGTTTACCTGAAAAAAGTTATGACCTATGGGAAGAAAGAAGAGGATATTTAACATATACAATATCTACAGTTTATGGTGGACTAAAGTCAGCATCAAACCTTGCTCAGTTAACAGGGAATATTGAAGAAGCAAAACTATATGAAAAAACAGCTGAGGATATAAAAGAAGCTTTATTAAAACATCTCTATGATAAAGAGCTTGGAAGATTTTTAAGAATGATAGATATAGATAAAAATAAGTTATTTAAAGATAAAACTGTAGATGCTAGCTTACTTGCTGTTTTCTTTATGGAAGTTCTTCCGCCTAATGATAAACGTATTGTAAATACTGTAAAAGCTATAGAAGAAAAGCTAATAATTAAAGATGGTATAGGTGGAGTTGCAAGATATGAAAATGACCATTACCACAGAAGATATGAACAGTATCCAAATCCATGGATAGTTACAACTATGTGGCTTGCAGACTGGTATATACAACAGGGAAACCTAACTAAAGCATTAGAGCTTGTAAACTGGGTAGTAGAAAGACAGACTCAAGCAGGATTACTTGCAGAACAATTTGACCCATATACAGGAGCTCCTTTATCTGTTATTCCTCTTACATGGTCTCATGCTGCATTTTGTAGAACAGTACAAAAATTAGATGAAAAGCTAAAAAATCTGTAAACTGCTATAATATAACCACTATAAAACATAAATTTTGAGGGCTTACCTGATGTTAGACCATTTGGGAGATTTTAAAAGAGATTACTTTTGTGGAGAGCTTACAGAAAATAACATAGGTGATGAAGTTAGATTACTTGGATGGGCTGATAGTGTTAGAGACCATGGAGGAGTTATATTTATTAACCTAAGAGATAGAGAAGGTATAGTACAGGTTGTTGTCGACCCATCTAAAAGCCCAGAAGAAGCATATGAAAAGGCTAAAAAAGTTAGAACAGAATATGTTATAGGTGTTCAGGGACGAGTACAGAGAAGACCAGCTGGAACAGAAAACCCAAAACTACCAACAGGAACAATAGAAGTAATAGCTGATAAATTACTTATTCTAAACACCTGTGATGTTTTACCATTTCAAATTGAAGACAACATAAATGTAAGTGAAGAAGTCAGACTTAAATACAGGTATTTAGATATAAGAAGGAAACCTATGTTCAACAATCTCCTTATAAGACATGAAGTTTATCAAGCAACAAGAGAATACCTTGCAGGTCATGGATTTTTAGAAGTTGAAACTCCTATGCTTACAAAGTCTACTCCTGAAGGAGCAAGAGATTTCCTTGTACCTTCAAGATTGGAAAAAGGAAAATTTTATGCTTTGCCTCAATCTCCACAATTATTTAAGCAGATACTTATGGTTGGTGGTATAGAAAGATACTTTCAGATTGTTAAATGTTTTAGAGATGAGGACTTAAGAGCTGATAGACAGCCAGAATTTACACAGATAGACTTTGAGATGTCTTTTGTAAATGAAGAAGACGTTATAGCTATTTCAGAAGGGCTTGTTCACTATATATTTAAAAAGGTTTTAGGTATAGACCTTAAATTACCTTTTAGAAGAATGACTTATAAAGAGGCTATAGAAAGATATGGAACGGACAAACCAGATATAAGGTACGGAATGGAGCTTATTGATGTATCTGAGATAGCAAAAAATGTAGAGTTTAAAGTATTTAAAGATGCTGTAGAAAAGGGAGGTGTTGTAAAAGGTTTAACTATTAAAGAAGGAGCAAAATTTTCAAGAAAGGAAATAGATGACCTTACAGAGTATGCTAAGAAGTTTGGTGCTAAAGGAATGGCATGGATTAAACTATCAGAAGGAAAGATGAGTTCCCCTATAGTAAAGTTCTTTACTCAAGAGCAACAACAACAGCTCAAAGAAAAGATGAAAGGAGAGGAAGGAGACCTTCTTGTTTTTATAGCTGATACATATGAAACTACTCATAAAGTTCTTGGATTTTTAAGGAAACATATTGCAGATAAACTAAATATTATTCCTCAAGGAAAATGGGACTTTTTATGGATAGTAGATTTTCCTTTAGTTGAATGGGATGATGAAGAAGGTAGATTTGTAGCTCTGCACCATCCTTTTACAAGTCCAAAAGAAGAAGATATACCAAAATTAGACGAAGCAATAACTAATCCTCAAGTAGCTTCCTCCTTAAAATCAAGGGCATATGACCTTGTTTTAAATGGTGAAGAAATAGGTGGTGGGTCTATACGTATCCATACTCCTTTTGTTCAAGAAAAAGTATTTAAGCTTCTTGGTATATCTGACGAAGAAGCTAAAGAAAAATTTGGATTTTTAATAGATGCTCTAAAATTTGGTGCTCCTCCTCACGGTGGGTTAGCTTTTGGTCTTGATAGACTCATAGCACTTATGGTAGGTGCTGACAGTATAAGAGAAGTAATAGCATTTCCAAAAACTCAAAAAGGAAACTGTCCTTTAAGTGGAGCTCCAGATTTTGTTACAAAAGAGCAGCTTGAAGAATTAGGTATATCTGTAGAGATAGAAGAAGAGAAGCTAAGTTAGAATTTGCAATTTTAAATTTTTGGAATTAATTTTATTTTGTGGGTTTATCTTGACTTAAATCATAGTTATTTTATTGATAACGATTATCATTTAGTATCATCAATAAATTTAGAGGTGATGTTATGGCAAATCCTGAAAAAGACCAAACAACCTTAAATTTATATATACAACAGATGGCTAAACACCCTCTTTTATCTCCTGAGGAAGAAAAAGAATTAGCAATCAGAGCAAAAAAAGGTGATAAAGAAGCATTGAAAAAATTAGTTGAAGGAAACTTAAGATTTGTAGTAAACGTAGCAAAAAATTTTATGGGTTGGGGTGTTCCGCTAACAGACCTTATTGCTGCAGGAAATCTTGGACTTATAGAAGCTGCTAAGAGATTTGACCCTGACAAAGAGGTGAAATTTATCTCATACGCAGTATGGTGGATAAGACAGGCTATTATGCAAACTATATTCCAACAAACAGGAGCTGTAAGAATTCCAGTAAAGGAATCTTTATTTATAAGTAAAGTTAAAGAAACATATGAAAGACTCAAAGAAGAACTTGATAGAGAACCTACACTGGAAGAAATAGCAAAAGAAGTAGGCGCAAGTGTAAAAAAAGTAAAAAATGCTCTACAGGTAGTAAGGATGCCTTATTCTCTTGATATGCCTCTTGGGCAGGAAGGAGAAGATCTTACATTACTTGATGTTCTTTCAAAAAAAGGAACGGAAGATGTAGAAAAAGAAATTGTAGAAGAGTCATTAAAAAAAGAACTAAACTCTTTACTAAGTGCTCTTGATGATAGAGAAAGAGCTATTATAGAGCATAGATTTGGTCTTAATGGTGAGGAACCAAAAACTCTTACAGAAGTAGGAGAGCTTCTTGGAATATCAAGAGAAAGAGTAAGACAGATAGAACAAAGAGCTTTAAAAAAGCTAAGAGTTCTGGCTATGAAAAGACACTTAAAAGATTTTCTATCCTGATGGCGTTAGAAAGTCTTTCAAAAGTGTCTTTTCTCCTACCTTTTCAAAAATAACAGTAGCTCTATTACCGCTTATATTCTTTACTACTCCTTTGCCAAAGACGTCATGATGAACAAGCTGTCCTGTTTTTATTTCACTGTTTGAAGATAGTTTTGTTATCTGTTGTGGTTTTTTCTTTTTACCTATAATTTCAATTTCATCTTTTATCTCTTTTATAAATCTTGATTGTTTTGTTTCCTGTAATCTATTCCCAAAAGACGACCTTTGTTTTGCATAACTTAGATATACTTTTTCTTTTGCTCTTGTAATGGCTACATAAAAAAGTCTTCTTTCTTCTTCCATTTGCTCTATATCTTCAAAAGCTCTTCCACTTGGAAATATACCGTCTTCTAAACCTGCAATAAAAACAATTGGAAACTCTAATCCTTTTGCTGCATGTACTGTCATAATTTTTACAGTATTTGAATTTTCTAAGTTATCCTGTGCTTGAGATAAAGAACTTTCTTCTAAGAACTCTGAAAGGGTTTGCCCTGATTTTTCCACTTCTTCTAGTGCATTAAATAACTCTTTTACATTTGCTATTCTATCTTCCCAATCATTTGGATATTTATTTATAAGATAATCTTCATAACCAATAGTATCGTATATAATTTTGGCTGTTTTTGCTGGGTTTTTATTCGCATACTTTTGGGCATATTCTATAACTTCTAAGAACGATTGTAGTCCTAACTTTACTTTATTTGACATATGGTCATATGCATCATAAATAGCCTGTATCCAGTTATCTTTATAGTATTCTTTTATCTTATTAATAGTTTTTTCTCCGATACCTCTTGATGGAAGGTTTATAATTCTTTTAAAAGCTTGAGTATCTTTAGGGTTTAATGCAAACCTCAAATATCCAAGGATATCTTTTACCTCTGCTCTTTCATAAAACTTTACTCCTCCTATAATCTGATATGGAATATTTGCTTTTATAAAAGCTTCTTCTATATTTCTTGTTAAGAAAGACATTCTAATTAGTACAGCTATATCAGAATATGAATAACCTTTTGATATATATTCTTTTATTTTTCTTGATATAAATTCACTTTCTTTTTTATCAGTAGATAAAACTGCAAGCTTAACGTTTTCCCCCTCTTGATTGTCTGTCCACAATCTAAGTATTTTCTCTTTCCATCTACCTTTAGCATTTGCAATAACTTTATTTGCTGTTTCTAATATTTTCCCTGTTGAACGATAGTTTTTTTCCAGCTTTATTATTTTGGTGTCAGGAAAATCTTTCTCAAAATCCAGAATGTTATCAGGGTGTGCTCCTCTCCATGTGTATATACATTGCTGTGGGTCTCCAACTACCGTTATACAGTTTCTGTTTCCTAAAAGTAGTTTTAAAAGCTGATGTTGTAT
>JALSSG010000205.1 GCA_026984355.1 Hydrogenothermaceae bacterium | reverse complement strand
CTTTTGGACTACTGTTTCTCTCATCTGAGATGCTATAAACTGCCTGAATATAAGGTCATATAATTTTATATGGTCTTTAGTTATACCAGTAAGGTTCATTGTATAAATCATAGACCTTAATTCATCTGCATCAACAGGCCTTGTAGGTCTTATACATTCGTGAGCTCCACCTGCTGAAGAAAATGTTCTTACTTTTAGATAGTCTTCTCCAAAGTTGTCTAATATATACTCTTTTGCCACAGCAACTCCTGCAGGTGATACTCTTATACTATCTGTTCTATGATATGTGATAAGTCCACTTTCAAATAAATCCTGAGCCAGTTCCATAGTTTTTTGTGGTGAAAATCTAAGCTTTGCAGCAGCTTCTTTTAACATTGCATCTGTAGAAAATGGTTTAACAAATAATTCTTCTTCCTGTTTATCTACCTCTTCTACAATTACAAATTCAAGAGCTTTGTAAAATTTCCTACCTTCTTTTTTATCCTCAAAAACAAATTCAATAGGATAGTTATCAACAAGAATTTTTACTACTGCTAACTTTTGTTTTGCTTCATCTGTTCTGTTAATTATCCATTCAAGGACAGGTGTTTGTACTCTACCTGCAGAAAGCCAGTATTTGTGAAGCTTTCTTTGTACATACTGAGATATTGTAAAACCTATCCATCTATCTGCTATTCTTCTTACCAGCTGAGCTTTAACAAGATTTTCATCTATATTTCTTGGATTTGTTATAGCTTCCAAAAATGCTCTTTTTGTAACTTCATGGAATTCTGCTCTTTTTATATCTGGGTTATATGGAAGAGAGTTTAAAAAAAGGTCAAAAGCTATTTTTTCTCCTTCTGTATCTGGGTCAGTTGCTATAAATATCTCTTTTACTTCAAGGTCTAATTCTCTGATACTATCTATAATATCCTTTTTATTTTGATTATTTTCTTCTATTGGTTCAAATATAGGAACATAATGGCTATCTTTTTTCATTACTCCATAATAATAATCTTCTTTATTTAAATCATAAACATGTCCTTTGCTGGCAACTATAGTAAGGAATCTTTCACCTACTGCTATTTCATAAGCATCTACATGTTTTAATCTTCTTCTTAGAGGTTTTCCAAAAAATGATGATATAGTCCTTGCTTTATTTGGTGATTCTACGATAACTACAGTGGTTTTAAATGACTGCTTTTCTTCTGGTATATACTCTCCAGCTAATATTTTTTTAACTTTCTGTCTATCTTCATCTATACGCTTTAATATTTCTTCTAAATTTATTTGAGAAACTGGTTTAAATTCAATATCCTCACTGAACCATCTGACTTTTTTCTGTAGCGAGAAAAATGCTTTATCATCATCAACAAGAATATAAGAAAGTCCCTTTGTTAAACCACCAGGATAAAGTCTAGAGGTTCTACCTGAAGCCTGTATATAACCAGTAACATCTGCTGTAATAAGAATAAAATTTCCCTCTTCTTCTTTTAGAGTAACTTCTGGAGAGCTTTTTATAGCTTCAAAGATTTCTTTTTGTTTTAAAAGAGATATTGCAAGATTTTGAATTTCTCTTAGCTTTTGTAATTTGTCTTGTGGGAGTTTTTCTATATTTAAAAATGCATATGTTTTTAGAAAATTTATTCCTTCATAAAGTTTTGTTTGTGTTTCCCAGTCTATAAGCTTTTTTCTTACTAAAAACGGTGTAATAATAAGAAGAAAATAGTACAGATGTGTAAATTTCTCTTCTATTGATATATTAAACTTTAGTTTTGGTACGCCAATAAAAAGA
>JALSSG010000204.1 GCA_026984355.1 Hydrogenothermaceae bacterium | reverse complement strand
TTACTATATTTACCAACTTTATGGGATGTAGGAGGCTCACATATCAAGATTTTTCATTTTTGGAGGTAATACACCGAAAAAAAAGGGTGTCCGAAGAAAAAAAACGCATAAACTACTATCCTTTTGGGCTCAAACACAAAGGGTATAATTCTGTGGTTGCTTCTACCAATCCTGCACAGGATTTTAAGTATAATGGTAAAGAGTTACAAGACGAGTTAGGTTTAAACTGGTATGATTATGGGGCAAGAATGTATGACCCTGCTCTAGGACGTTGGCATGTAACAGATGGTAAAGCCGAGCTTTACTTTGCTAATTCTCCATATAATTACGCTTTGAATACTCCGATACAGGCAGTAGACCCTGATGGTAACCTTGTAATTTTTATTAATGGACTTGGTGGTGGTGGTAAAAATTATTGGGCATTGTATGATATAACAAATGTGTCTGATGGGGTAGAGTTAAATTCAGGAACTCCTACTAAAATTCGTAAAACAAAAGGGTTTGATGATTTAGTAATGGATCAATTAAATGACCATCATGCTGAATATTTCGACGGTTCACCTTCTAGCTTATTTCATAATGTTTTTTCTGGATATAGATATTATAAAGGACTTAGAAAAGGTAGGGAATCGGCAGCATCGCTAATTGAAAGTTTGGCTAGAGACCCGCAGGGCAATATCACTGAAACTATTAAAATTATTACTCATAGTATGGGAGGTATTTATGGTAAAGGTTTTGTAAAAGCATTATTAGATTATATACGAAATAGTGATGACCCTAGGATTAGAAGAGTTAAAATTAAATTAGTAGTTGATTTTGATTCTTTCCAAGCTGGTGCTGTTGATGCTAATGAAGATATTCATACTATGCAATTCATTAATTCTAAATGGTGGGATTTTATAGGTGCAGGATGGTTAGCAAATCAAAAAGAGAAAGGTGCTGAAAGCTCAAAGATAAACAAGAAAAAATCAGCACATTTTATAGAAACATTTGTTGATAATATTTCAGAATTAGAAGTAGGAACTTATGAATGGGACAATGACAAAGAACAATGGATATGTACTTCATGTAAGAAAAATTGATATGCAACAAAAAATAAATAATATATTAATTCTGATAGTTTTTTTAATTTCAAGTTCTTGTAGTAAAACTTCTACACCAAAAGAGTTTCTATATAAAACGAATATTCCAACCATAACATATCAAAGGGATGTTAAAAAACTAACAGCCTTAACCCAGTCATGGCTTGATTCAATTCGAATAGTTAAAGAAAAGAAAGGGGTTTATTCTTCTAAGACTCTCGAAGTAGTTATTGATACAATTTTTTATGGAACTAATAATAAAATTGCTTATTTAGTAGTAAATAAAAGTAAGAACAAATATGCCAAGACACAAGATCTAAAAAATAAAGAAGGAATTCAGTATAATGGAGAATGTTTTATTGGAGAAAGAGATAGTGTTCACAAAACATTTATTATATCAAAGAATTTAAAATATAGCGTGAGTTCTTCAGATATGGATGGTTATGAATATGTTCTAAAAACCTTAAGAGAAATGTACTTTAGAGAAATAGGTTATATAGACAAAAGATATAATATTAATGACATTCGATTTTGGGATAGTGATGTGTGGAAACAAGATTACAATTAAGAACAGAAACCCGCTGGCGCGGAAATGTTTTCCGTGCCTAGATAAAACAGCAACGAGTATAAGCCATTGTACTCGTTTTTTTTAATAATACAAATAATAATAGAAGATATTTACTTTTAAAAAATACCTATCTTAG
>JALSSG010000203.1 GCA_026984355.1 Hydrogenothermaceae bacterium | reverse complement strand
AGCTGTTTTTGAAGAATTTGAAACAAGTATAGAAGTCATTTCAGACTGAACATCACCAGAAAGCTGAACAGAGTTGTTATTGTTATTTTGAACTGTTATATCTACATATCCGTTTTCTACTTTTTGAGTTGGGCCTGTATTTTCAACATTACCTGCATAAGCCCACATATTACCTGAAGCTAAGTTTTCAAAGTTATTTGAAGCCTGATTATTTGACTGGTCTATAGTTGACATATCAACTGAATCAGCCTGAGTGAGATTAAAAGCTGTGTTTAAAGTAGATAAAGCTGCATTATTTGAAACCATAATCTGTGCATATTTTTGTACTTCTCCCTGGTATTGTACTGAGTTGTTATTGTTATTTTGAAGGATTATTTTTCCATTTTCTGGACCAGGATGGTCTCTATATGTCATATTTTCTATTTTTTGTGTTTCTTTATTTACATTTGCAGCTAATGAACTATCAGCTCCTACTGCTGTGTTATTGTGATTATCTGCAGTTTGTTCATTATACTGCTCTATATTCGTTCTTTTTATATTTCCTGTAGAAATAAGGTTTTGACCATAGTTTGCTGAAGTTTTTGCTATATTTGCCTGATAATCTATATCTGCATGTTTTTGAACGTTTCCTTTTGCCTGTACTGAGTTATTGTTGTTGTTCTGGTCATCTATAAGAGTGTACTGGGATATATCAGAAGGTCTACTTTCATTATAACCATATATATTTTTTACATACTGAGTTGGACTTCCTTCTACCTGTGTTGTATCCTCTGGGTTATTCCAGTTTTGAATATCAGATATATTTGTTCCATCTTTTATTTCTGCATTTACAGCAACAGCCCCTGTTCCTCCTGTAGCATTGTTATTAAAGCTTGTTGCTGTCTGAAAGTTATCTTGAACTATTGTAGAATCAGACCTGACTCTATCTTCAACTGTTAACATATTAAACCCAGCATTTCCTGAACTTGACGCTGCGTTAAATGCCATAATACCATCAAAATATTCCTGTGCATCATCTCTCATTTGAACAGAGTTATTATTGTTATTTTGCATTCTAACAACAGAAACAATCGTTCCTGTCTCTGAACCCTGATATCCATTTTCAACATACTGTTTTTGCTTATTTACGTTTCCTGCAAGAGCTAAATCAGCTGACGCTTCATTACTGTGATTGTCTGCAGTAAGATTGTTAACCTGCTCAATATAAGAAGTCCTTACTTGACTTCCTACATTTAAGAAGTTTGCATTTGTGTTGATAGATGAAGTAGCAACGTTAGAAACTCCCTGAATTTGAGCATTTTGCTGAGCCTGATTTCTTAGCTGAACTGAATCAAGGTTGTTATCTTGATCCTGGATAGAACCTTTTTCATGTCCAGGATTTGCAATAGTAAATAACTGATTACCATTTCTGATGACCTGAAGACCCTGAGCTGAAACTTCTTCAAGGTCATCATCAGATAAAACTTCTGTGTCACCTGCCACTGATGGCATCGCCCCAATAGAGACTGCCAGCAGTGCCGACAGAAGCAATCTTTTCTTCTTCATAACTGTACCTCCTTTTTTTATTTATAAGAGCACTGCTCGTTTATTTCTAAAAGCAAACTACATGCCAAAAGTAAATAATAGCTTAAAGTATTGAAGTAAAATGATTTTTTTTAAAGCTAGGAAATTTTCTTAAATAGTTTTTTTGTAAATTTTTTTTACAGTTTTTTTTGTTGATGTTAGAAATTTTCTTAGGTTATTGATATTTCTTTCTTATATCATAGATATAAACTGTAAAAAATTTTTACATTGGTTAGTTATAAATTTTTACATTATCACTAATTTTTTGATAACTCTTTGCTCCTTTTTGTTGCCTGTTCAACAGCAGATATTACAGCATCTTTAAAGCCTCTTTTTTCAAGCTCATGTAAGGCATATATAGTAGTTCCTGCAGGAGATGAAACTTTATCTCTTAAAATAGCTGGATGTTCCTTTATTTCTTTCAACATTTTTGCTGAGCCAAGAACTGTTTGTACTGTTAGCTTTAAGGAATCTTCATAGGAAAGTCCCATTTTTACTCCACCTAAAACCATAGCTTCTATAAACGTAAAAACATAAGCAGGTCCACTTCCTGATAATCCAGTAATAGCATCTAAAAGCTCTTCCTTAACAGATACAGTTTCACCTATAGACGAAAAAAGCTTTGATAAGTATATCTTATCATCTTCTTTTATAAGATTATCAAATGCTACTCCAATAGCTCCCTCTCCTACTAACATAGGAGTATTTGGCATTATTCTTACTACAGGAATTTCTCCTATTATATTTTTTATACTTTCTATCTTTATTCCCGCTAAAACCGATATTATTATGTTATTTTCTGAAATACTTTCCTTTAAGGAACTTAAAACATCTTTATAATCTTTAGGCTTCACAACTAAAAAAATATATTTTGCCTTTGTAATATCCTTTATACTGGTAGCTGTTTTAACTTTTAGACTTTTTTCTAAAGCATTTAGTTTTTGTCTGTCTATATCAAAAATTATTACACTATCACTTTTTATATTTGCTTTGTTTATTAAAGCTTTTAGTATAGCTTCTCCCATATTTCCAACACCAATAATTCCAATTTTATACATACCTTCTCCTTTTATACCGGTGTTTTACCTGTTTATTTTGAGATAACTTTATTATATCTGTCATTCTCGTTATATTAAAATCCTGTAATAGTTCTAACATTCTTTTAAATATTTCAAGTGTAACTACAGCATCTGACATGGCTCTGTGTTTTCTTTCAAAAGGAACATTAAAATAATGTGCAAGACTTGACAGAGATTTACTTTTTACTTCTGGATAGAGTCTTCTTGCAAGATTACACGTGCAGATTACAGGAAGTTTTATTTCTTTACCATAAAGTTTACGACTTACATAGTTTAAAAATGCAAGGTCAAACTTTGCATTATGAGCTACAAGCACAGTATCATCTATAAAATCCAAAAAGCTATCAAAAATTTCTTCTATTTTAGGTTGGTCTATTATCATAGCTGTAGTTATACCAGTTAGCTGACTTATGTTTTTTGGAACCAGCTTTGTACTTGGTTGTACAAGAGTATAGAATTTATCAGTTATTACAAAACCTTCATACTTTATAGCTGCAATCTCTATTATTTCTCCAGTTTCTGGAGATAAGGAGGTTGTTTCAAGGTCTATTATAGAAAAAGAAACTTCATCAATTGTAAAGTTATACATATTTACCAATCCTTATTTTTTGTACAAATTAGTCTAATTTTATATTTTTTACCATTACTTTGAAAATCCATGGATAAATAATAGCACTAATAACAGCAGAAAATATAATAATAGCTCCCTGATGGTTATCAAGTACACCAAGACCCATAAAAATAGTTGCTACAGCAACCAGTAATGTTAAAGGCATAGACAATGCTACAGGCGTTAATATCAGCTGTCCTATAGGTATTCTCAGGAAAACAAGGATTAAACTTCCAGCAAACTTAATAAACAAAATTCCAGCTGTTAATGCAAGAGCTTTTAATAAAACATCAATATTCAAAAGTTCTTTAATATTAAATCTAAGTCCTACTTCTATAAAAAATACTGGTATTAAAAAACCATATCCAAAAGATGCTATTCTTTGCTTTATCTGTTCCCTTTCTTTAAAGACTAAAGCAAACAGTAAACCTCCAAAAAATGCACCAATTATAGGCTCAAGACCAAGTATACTGGCTAAGGAAACAAAAACAAACATATTAACAAAGTTAGCTCTAATACCTGATTCTGCTGTATCTCCTATCTGTACAAAAAGCTTTGATATCTGGGGATACCACCAAAGATATAGTTGGAAAATTCTAAGCATTATATATGCAGTTGCAAAGAAAATATAAAGACCTAGCAAATGAGCTAAAGACTGTAAAGATATACCAGATTCAAAATAAACAGCAAAAATCGTTATAGATACTAAGCTTATAACTTCTCCTAAGCTACCTATTATAAGTAGTCTTTGTCCAAACTTTGTGCTGATAATATTCGTGTCTTTTAACACAGGATAAAGCAGTCCGATAGCTGTTGTTAAAAAAACCAGAATATATATAGCAGGAAGTCTGAAATAATAAACTACTAAAATAGAGCTAATAACTATTACAACATAAACGGCAGTATATCCAAAAAGATGAAACCGTGGAGTTTTTTTTATATTTTCTATATCTACCTCAAGACCTGCCAGGTACATAAGGATAATAAATCCAAATTCTCCTAAGAACTTTAGTATATGAACTTCCTCTATAAATCCTTTAAAAAATATACCTAATACCATTCCAAATAGAATTTCTCCTACAGCAGAAGGGAGGAGAAGTCTTTTGCTTATTATAGGAATAATAAATGCTCCAGCAGACATAATAAGAAGTAGTATCGCTTCTTCTTTACCCATAAGCTCCCTCTACAGGAACAACAAGAGTAGAAACTGGGGACTTCTTTGCAAGGAGGTAGGTAACGTTCGGAGATAAAAATGATATTTCTTCTTTTCTACAGTGTGCTAATATCAAAAGAGAATTTTTCTCTTTTTTTAAAAACTTTATGCTCTCTTTAACTGGGTTTCCTTCTAAAAGAGAAAATGATATTTTCTTTTTATATATACTTTCAAAGTCAGATATTATATTTTTTCTTTCATTTATTTTTCTCTCATCTTCTTCATTCCTTATCTCTTTAGGTAATGTTCCATATATGGTTTTAAATGGAATATCTAGCATTCTTGAAAGCTCTATACCTATTTCAAGAGCTAAAGCTGGCTCTATTGTATTTAAAGAAACTACAATCTGTTTGTAAGGACTACTTTTTTTCATTAATAGGAAAGGCTTAATACTCTCTTTGAAAAACCTTTTAACTTTCAGTTTTTGAAAAAATGAAAGCTCTGTATATGGAATAACATATATGCCTACATTATCGTCAAATTTCATTAAAGATGAAATAGAGTATATTTTTTTGTCTATTATATTTGCGTTCTGGATTTCTTTTGTAATTTCTTTCCTTAAAGATTCATCTATTGAATGAGAAAAAGGAACTATGATTGTTTCTTTAATCTTAATTTTTGACAAGAAAAATGATGCTTCACTTAATTGAGATAAAAATTTTTTATTCATTGGTAAAATTGCAGAACTTCCATATTGCATTGGAAACTGAGGTACTCCCTTTAAAAGAATATTTACAAGGTTCTCCAGAACCTTAGGTTCTCCTATAAGAACTACTGTATCTCCAACCTTTATCCTTTCATTTCCAGAAGGAATAATTAATTGACCATCTCTATATATAGCGGCTATTCTCCAATTTGTAGGCCTTATATACTTTAAAAGTCTGTCTACCAAATGAGATTTTGCTAATATCTGTACTTCTATTATTTCACCTTTACCTAGACCAATATTTATAGCTTTAGAGTAGTTTTTCTCTATTGTGTTTAAAATTATGTTTGTGATTATATCAACAGGTTTTACAAGCTTTACATTATACTTTTGAAATTCATCTGATTTTTCTGTTTCATACAGTAATATTATTATTTGAGAAGATAATTTAAAAACTTCTCTAGCTATCCTGCATATTTCTAAGCTAACATCTGCCTGTTTCACTGTAGAGATTATATAGTCTACATTTTCTGGAGGAAACTTTTTCCACGTAAGAATACTACTTGCATCCCCTTCAATAAAAGTAATTTCTGGATACTTTTCTTTTAAGTCTTCTATCTTTTGTGTATCTACTTCTATAGCTATAACATTCCATTTATCTTTTATATGGTCTAAAAGACGAACACCATAAAAACCTAAACCAATTAAAAGTATAGTTTTTTTATCCAAAACCTCCTCCAACTTCTACCGTCTTTATCTGCTCCAACCATTTTCTCATATCTTGTATAGCTCTTTTTGCTTTTTCTTCCTTTCTTTTTCTTTTGTCTTTAATCTTTATATCTAGCTCCGGAAGTAAAGCAAAGTTAGGATTCATTGGTTGAAGTTCTTCTTTTGGTGTTGTTATATAATTAATTAAACCACCAAGCATAGTTGTTTTTGGAGGAACTACAGGGTTTAGCCCTTTTATAATTCTAGCAACATTCAAACCTGCAAGTATTCCTGTAGCAGAAGATGCTGCATAACCTTCCACTCCTGTAATCTGTCCAGCAAAAAATATGTTTGGTTTTTTCTTTAACTGAAGTGTAGGAAGTAAAACCTTTTGCGATTGAATAAATGTATTTCTATGTATTGAACCTAATCTTACAAATGTAGCATTTTCTAAAGCAGGAATTAGCCTAAATATCCTCTTTTGTTCAGGATACTTGAGCTTGGTTTGAAAACCGACAAGAGATAAAAGTGTTCCTTCTCTATTTTCCTTTCTAAGCTGAACCACAGCATACGGTCTTTTACCTGTTTTTGGGTCTGTAAGTCCTACAGGCTTCATAGGACCATATAAAAGGGTTTCTTTTCCTCTTCTTGCTATTTCTTCTATAGGAAGACAGCCTTCAAAATAAACTGCCTTTTCAAAATCTTTTAGAGGAACTTGCTCTCCATTTATTAACTCTTCATAGAATCTTTCATACTCTTGTTTTGTGAGAACACAGTTAAAATAATCTCCTGTTCCTTTACCATATCTATCACCCCAAAAGCCTTTTGAGTAATCAACAGTTTCTGCATCAACTGTAGGAGCTATAGCATCATAAAAATATAAGTATTCACTTCCTGTTAATCTCTGTATTTCTTTAGATAAACTTTCTGAAGTAAGCGGACCTGTAGCTATGATAATATAGTCATAGTTTTCAGGAATTTCTTTTACTTCTTCTCTAATAATATTTATATTTGGATGACTTTCTAATATCTGAGTTATTTCTTGAGAAAATTTTTCCCTATCTACAGCAAGTGCAGAACCAGCAGGAACCTTGTATCTATCAGCTACTTTCATAATAAGGGAACCTAACAATCTCATCTCTTGTTTTAAAAGACCAGAACCTGTACCTATTTCAAAAGAACCAAAAGAATTACTACACACAATCTCAGCAAATTTATCTGTTCTATGAGCTGGTGTCATTTTTTTTGGTCTCATCTCATAAAGGTCAACTTTAATACCTTCGTTTGCAAGTCTATAAGCTGCTTCACTTCCAGCAAGACCTGCTCCAATTACTGCTACTTTTTCCATTTTCTTACCTTTTAAAGCCTTTTGTTTTTCTTAAAAAGTTTATACCTAATAAACTTAAAGTCAATTTATATAAGATGATATAATTAAAAAAATTAATTTTTTGGAGGCATATATGTATAGATTAGAAGTTGTTACTCCAGCAGGCGTAGTTTTCAGTGGAGAAAATATATATCAGACGGTAATCAACACTGCTGATGGTGAAATAGGGATATTAGAAAACCATATGCTTCTTCTTACAAATGTTCTTCCAGGTAAATTAAGAATAGAAAAAGAAGGAGGAGATGTTGAGGAATACGCAGTAACTTTTGGAACTATAGATATTACTGGAGATAAGGTTATAGTACTGGTGGAAGAAGCATATAAAATTGATGAAATAGATATAGAAAGAGAAAAACAACTACTTGAAGAAGCACAAGAGAACTTAAATAAAGAAGGACTAACGGAAGAAGAAAGAAAAAGATATGAAAAACAAAAATTCAGAGCAGAAACTTTACTAAATCTTGCAAAAGTTACAAGATAAAGAACTAGAACTTATACCCTTTATAAGAGGAGCTATAAAGCTATATCAAAAAAAGAAAGGTTATAGATTTTCTATAGATTCTGTTCTTTTAGCAGATTTTGTAAATATAAGAAAAAAGGGAAAATTAATAGACCTTGGTACAGGTACAGGAATTATATTACTACTTTTATCATTAAGGTATAAAAATTTAGAATTTTATGGTCTGGAAATACAAAAAGATTTATATAATATTGCAAAGGAAAATTTTAAAATAAATAAGTTAGAAGTTGACCTAAAGCTGGGGGATGTTAAAGAAATAAAAAATCTATATAAAGAAAACTTGTTTGACTTTGTGGTAGCAAATCCTCCTTTTCATAAAAAAACAGGAAAAAAGTATACTACTGAAGAAGAGAAAATAGCAAAAGAAGAAACGTTAGCAACTGTAGAAGATTTTCTTAAAGCAGGGAAATATTTGTTAAAAGATAGAGGAAAATTTTTTATGATTAACAAAAGTGATAGGTTAATAGAAACAATACATAAATGTGTAATTTTAAAGCTTATTCCTAAAAGACTAAGATTTATACATCCTACAGTAAATGAAAAATCAACTCACTTTCTAATAGAATGTGTAAAAAACGCAAAACTAAGTGGCGAAATAATAGAAAAACCCTTAATTTTATATAAGGACAGCAAAAGTAAAATATACACACAGGAAGTAGAAAAAATATTAAACGAGTTTAGACGATGAAAATTATAAA
>JALSSG010000202.1 GCA_026984355.1 Hydrogenothermaceae bacterium | reverse complement strand
TTTCTACCTTAGGTAGTGGCTCTAATAACTGCTGTTTTATAATAGTACTGAGTTTAGCATCAAGTAGCTCTTCATTTTCACAGGAAACTAAAAATATAGAAGAGATAAGAAAGAAAATTTTTTTCTTTTTCATTGTAAAAACTCCTCCTTTCAGTATTTACTAACTAAGATTATTTCGAAAAAATTTAATTGACCTTTAGGTTATAAGGTATTGATTTTTATCAAATATCATGATTTTAGCATATCCTAATAGTTTTATCCAAAATTTTGTACAGCACAGAGTATTATATTGTTTTTTATAGGAAAAACTCAAGAAAAATAAGTCCATTAAAGTTTATTTATATTTTAAAGAAAAATTACGAAATATAGACAAAAATATCTAAGCATGTTGAGGTTTATTGATGAAAAAGCCTTCTGTCCCACCTAAAGATGTAGAGTCTATTTTCCATGAAAACGAGATGTTTTTTTCTACTACAGATTTAAAAGGAATAATCTTATCAGGTAATGATGTTTTTACGAGGGTGAGTAAATATTCATTAGAAGAGTTAATAGGGAAACCTCACAACATCGTAAGGCATCCAGACATGCCTAAAGTGATTTTCAAACTTCTTTGGGAGTACATACAGTCAGGAAAACCTATTGTAGCATACGTAAAAAATATGGCTAAAGATGGTAGTTATTACTGGGTTTTAGCTGTTGTATTTCCTGTATTTGATAAAAATGGAAACATAGTAAAGTACTTATCTATAAGAATAAAACCTACTACTGAATTTTTTACAAAAATCAAAGGTCTATATACTGAGATTTTAAATTTTGAGAAAAAAAATGGCATGGAAGAAGCGGAAAAACTACTGCTTAGTAGGATAAAATCACTTGGATTTAAGGATTATGATGATTTTATGATTAATGTGTTTTTAAGTGAACTTAAAGAAAAATTACCTTATCTAAAATCTGATGAACGCTCCTTTGAAAAGGAAGAATTTAAGTTATTAATGTTCCAAATTCATAAAATGATAGAATTATTTGAGGAAACTGATTATATAATGAATATGTTTTCTGAATATAGAGATATACTAGGTTCAAATGCAAAAAATATATCAAATTTTACAGAAGATATAAGGATAATATCTCTAAATGCATCTGTAGAATCATTAAGACTTGGAAGCTCTGGTATTGTATTTTCTGTGCTGTCTCAAGAGATGAGGAAAAGTGCTGAAAACAGCGCAACTTATATAAACCTTATAAATAAAACGATAGAAAAAGCATCCCTATATATAAGGGATATAATCTTTAATCTTGGTATGACAAACTTACAGATTTTGATGTTAAAAGACCTTGTAATTAACTCAACTATCTCATCAAAACTAGAAAATGATATAGTAGATTTTAAATATCTTCTGTACACATCTGTAAGTAATCTGGAAAAAAATAAATCTATGTTAAATGACCTGATGTTAGAATTAGAAAAAATCACAAACTATATTGAAAAAGTTCTTGCTTTATTTGAGAAATTAGAGTTTTTACATGTAAATGGAAAAATAGAATCAGCTCATTTAGAAGAAATAAAGTTTAATATAATCTTTAAACAGGTAAAAGACCTTGTAAATCAATCACAGCAGTCAATAATTGAAATCATAAAACCTACAGAAAAAATCCATAAAAGCATAGATTCTTTTAAGAATAAAATATCTCAGATAGAAACTCACTTAGAAATAGCTTTAAGACAACTTGAGACAATCAATATGAGATTAAATCTTCCTGTAAATAGCTCCTGAAGGTAGAGTTATACTTTCTATAAGGCTTACTTCAAAGGATTTTATATTTCCAAAAGGATAATTTTTATATTTAGCAAATTTGGTAAGAAATTTTTCTTTATCTATTTTCGATTTTATTCTTTTTATTGTTATATGAGGTTTAAAAGGTTTTTTTTCTTTTTCAAAACCAAGAAAAGACAGTTTCTCTTCTACTACACTATTTAAATCGTATAAAATATTTACCTTTTTAACATCTATATACAATACTTTAGGATTATCTATATTAGGAAATACGCCAAGACCATTTAGTGTAATAGTTTCTTTATAATTTGTGTTAAGAATTTTTCTAAGAGAGGTTTTTATATCATCAATTTTAGAACTTTCTACATATCCAAGGAACTTTAAAGTTATATGAAAGTTTTCAGGTTTTACCCATTTCCCAGGTAGTATACCACCAAAATCTCTTTTAAGTTTTGTGTAATCTTTATTTAAGCTTTTACTGTCTATAAAAATACCAACAAACAGTCTTTTCTTTTCCATAATACAAAGTATACAGCAGACGAAAAATATATCAAACTTTTGTTATAATTAAACTCATGATGAGAAATTTACTTGTTGTACTGTCTTTATTTTTTTACTTTAGCTTTGCAAAAGAAGATTTAAATAGGCTACTGGTACTTATACAGGGAGCCTATAATGATAAAGTCTATTCTATAGCTGCTCAAAAAGCAGAGGAATATCTAAAAAAAGCCCCTAAAAACGACCCTAAAAGAGAAAAAGTAATAAAAATACTTGCAGGTTCATACTATTTTTCAAAAAATGACCAGAAGTTAATACAGCTTATAAACAAACTAAACCATGAAAATATATCATTAAAAACAAAAAAGGAGATTTTAATACTTGCTGCAAAACTTCTTAAAGAAAAGGGTAAAGAAAAAGATTTAATCAATATTTTAGAAAAGCTTTTACCTTTAACTACTGGAGAAGAAAAGGAAAAAATTGTAAAAAGTCTTGGAAAATTGTACTACAAATATAAAATGTGGGATAAACTAATAGCTTTACCAGATTTAAAGGATATAAACATGCTCAAAGTTCTGGCATCGTACAAATTAGGAAATTACTACGACGTTATTCGTTTAACAACAAGACCTGAAAACTTTCTACCTGAGCAAAAAGATGATGCTTTATACTACAGAGGACTTGCATTTATTAAACTAGGAAAAGAAGATTTAGCTGCAAAAACCTTTGAACAAATTACATTTAAAACACCTAAAATCATTGAATTTTTAGCAAATTACTACTTTAAGAAAAAAGACTACATAAGAGCTGAAAGATATTATAAACTTCTTACTTTAGAGAAAGATTACAAAGATTATGCTTATTATATGCTGGGAGTTATACAGGAACAATATAAAGCCTACAAAAAAGCAACCAAGTACTATGAAAAAGCATCAAAATATAACACAAAGTATGGAAAACTCGCAAAGGAAAGAATAATAGCATTTAAAAAAGCTGGAATAATTCCAAAGGAAAAGTTTTTCTCTGTTAGAGCAATAACATTATTTTCAGAAGAAAAAGCAAAAAGAGTACTTAAAGAAATCAATAATCCTGAATGTTTCATTAAAGACATTGATAAAACAAAATTTATAATATACTGCGGGCAGTATAAAACAAAAAAAGAAGCAAAAAGAATGTTAGAAAAAATCAAGAATATAGGATTTAATGATGCTTATATAACTAAAACAGAAGAAATTTTAAAATAACTATAACAAAAATCATTTTTAAAATATTCATATAATTCTTAAAATAAAAAAGCCAAACAAAATATATGGAGGTGAAGTTTTATGGCAGAATTTCGTCATGTATTTGTATGTTTACAAAAAAAACCACCAGGAATGCCGTCTTGTGGTTCACAAGGGTCTGAACAGATTTTTATGAAATTTCAAGAAGAGATGATGAACAAAAATCTATTTGATAAGATGACTGTTACTCCAACTGGATGCCTTGGTCCTTGTATGATGGGTCCTACAGTTGTAGTTTATCCTGATGCTGTATGGTATGGAAATGTAAAACCTGAAGATGTTCCAGAAATAGTAGAAAAACATATTCTTGGTGGAGAACCTGTTGAAAGATTAGTAACTTCTAAAGGAAGACCACCTGGCATGCCTGGAATGGGTGGAATGTAATACATGGGGCTTTTGCCCCACCTCTGTTATTAAGTTATACTATTATGCATGAAAATATCACAGCTTTTAAAACAAGTAAATAAGAGTATATCTTTTGAATTCTTCCCCCCAAAAAGCAAAGAAGCAGAAATCCAGCTTTTTAATACTATTAAAGAATTAGAACCTTTAAACCCTACATTTGTTTCTGTAACATATGGAGCTGGTGGTAGTACAAGAGACAGAACAAGAAATATAGTAAAAAAGATTCATGAGGAAACTAACCTTACTGTAATGGCTCATTTAACCTGTCTTGGCCATACTAAGCAAGAAATCTTAGATATACTTGAAGATTACAAAAATATAGGGATACAGAACATCTTAGCTCTTCGCGGAGATGTACCAGTTAATGTTGAGAATTTTGAACTACCGGAAGATAGCTGTAAATTTGCAGTTGAACTGGTAAAGATTATAAGGGAGAATTTTGGGAATTATTTTTGTGTAGCTGTTGCAGCTTATCCAGAAGGTCATCCAGAAAGCCCTAATATAGAAAGAGATATCTTTTATTTCAAGAAAAAAGTAGAAGCTGGTGCAGATTTTGCTATAACTCAAATGTTTTTTGATAATACGTTTTTTTATGAGTTTATGGAAAAAATTCAAAAAGAAAAAATTAACATTCCTGTTATCCCAGGAATAATGCCTATAACAAACTTTAAACAGATAAGGAAATTCGCCCTTATGTGCGGAGCTACAATTCCTGAAGAGTTGGTAAAAAAGCTTGAAGCTGTTGAAGATAAACCAGAAGAGGTAAAGAAAATAGGTATTGAGTATGCTACTAAACAGTGTATAGACTTACTTGAACATGGTGTAAAAGGTTTACATTTTTATACTCTAAACAAATCAGATGCTACTTTACAAATTTATAACAATATAAAACATCTCTTATAACCTTTATGAATAAACTTACCTTCTTTTTATAAACTAACTTATAAAAAGGGGGAATAACTATCCCCCAATACTATCGGTTATTTTCTTTGTTTAGTTTCTGTAGCTTTTTCTTGAGCCTTTTTAATCTTTTTCTCTAAGCTTTCAAATAGAACTTTTTCTGCTGTTTCTTTTTTAACTTCTTTTTCAAGAGATTCTATATCTTTAATTAAAGGCTCTATTTCTTTCTCTGTTCTTATATATCCTAAAGCTTTAGCGAGTTTTAACTTTCTTTTAGCTTCCTCTAAAAGTTTTACAGCAGATTTTTTATCTTTTTTAAATCTTTTTTTAGCATCTTGAACTAATAAAACAGCCTCTGCTAAAGGTTTAGGTATTATAGTCTGTTCTATTTCTATTGTTCCAAGAGCTATATTTAAAGTTTCTACAGCTTTTTGAACATTTCCTTTATCTAAAAATTTAGCTACAAGGTCTATTGTATCTTTATATATTTCAAGAGGTAAATAATGGGTTTCTATAACAATTTCATTTCTTAAAGCGTTTAATATATCTCTTGCAGATGGAACATCATTTTCTTCAAGTAATTTCTTTGCCTCTTTTTTTAATTTTTGTGCAACATCTATATCATCTATTCCTTCAACCTCTATGATTACTACCTGAATTGGTAATCTATCTAACTTACCTTTATATTGCTTTACTAACTTATCTAATTTATTTTGTATTTCTTTTATATTCTTTTTTGCATCATCTATTTGGTTATGAGTTAGCTGAAAGAGAAGTTTTTGGGAGTCTTGAAATACTTTTAAAGCTTCCTGTATAACTTTTTCAATTTCTCCAGCTCTTACCTGTTCTACACTTCTTTTGCCTGCACTTTCCATTAACTGTTTAGTTGTTTGATTTGATGTAGTTTGTGAAAAAGATAACGATATAGACAAAAGTATACCTAGTACAAATCCTAAAAGTGTTCTCATACTGCCGCACCTCCTTTTATTTTTATTTTTTCTAAAAATTCTGAATAAAGAACATGAGAAAGCTGACTAAGACCCCATACGAAGAAAACAACAACACTTGCTCCCCAGAATATACCTTTTATGTATCTACCAATTAGAAGGTCTCCAAATAAATTAAAATTAAAAGCAAGAGTAAAAATAACTAAAAGCAGATAAATTCCATAAAATGCATACTGGTAATAACTTAAGTCTTTTAGTAGCAAAAGTATTAAAGCTGATACTGACAGCTTTTTTATCTCTTCTTCTGAAGTTATCTTTTTTTCCTGTACTTTCTTTTCTATAACTGGCCTTTTCTGTTCTAAATCTTCCATACCTAAAATAGAATCTAAAATATTTGCTATCCAACCATATCCAAATAAAAGTCTATTACCTAGAATGAAAAAGCTAACCAGACCTAAAACAAATGCTATTTCTGAAGGTGTAGCCTTAAAAATAATTAAAGTAAAACCGTAAAACATAACAGCTATAAGAACTGCAAATGTTATCCAGAATATCCACCATGCAACTCTTTCAAAATTCATCATTTACTCTCCTTTTCTTTTCCTGTGTATTCAAATTTATGAGATACTGTATAAACATCTTTAGACAAAGAGTGTGTGTAATGTATTGTACTCATCACAATATCACCTGCTTCTAGCGGGTTAGAACCTTTTTTTAAGTCAAGGGCAACTATCGTTACTGCAAGTGGTGGTAATACAATATTTGCTGGAATATTAGCCATCTCATACGACTTTTGTTTGCTATCTTTTCCCGGTTTAAATACAAAAGATTTTGAAATTACAGTAAGAGGAATTGTTCCTGAGTTTAATATAG
Organism: Hydrogenothermaceae bacterium; assembly: GCA_026984355.1. Taxonomy (GTDB): domain Bacteria; phylum Aquificota; class Aquificia; order Aquificales; family Hydrogenothermaceae; genus JAADDZ01. The sequence goes on along the minus strand of JALSSG010000202.1, from coordinate 1,754 downwards.
AAAGTAAAACTGCATGATTTTTTTTGTCATATTGAGCTAATGTTATTATAGGAGAAGCAGGAATTTTTCCTACTTGTTCTATTGTATTGTTATATGTTATATAGCTACCAATACCCCATCCTAAAAATATGGCTATCAGTGAAGTTATAAAAAATATTGTTATTTTATTCATTTTTCTCTCCTTTTAAAATTTTTTCTATCTCTTCTATTTCAGCTTTTATTAACTGAACTACTTCTTCTTTATTCATTTCTACACAGATAACTCCTGTATTATAGAAGTATCTTCTTTTTCCACCTAAATTCTCTACAATATCAAGAGTTTCTGTTAACTCATCTTTTAACTTTTCTAAAGCTTCCTTTTCTTTTTCATCCATAACAATTCCCTCCTTTGAAAATGAAAAGGGGCTTTTCATAAGCCCCTTCAGTGTTTTTATTTAGATTCTTCAGCACCAAGCTGTTTTGTTTTTTCTAAAAGTTCTTCTGTTTTTGCATAAGCTTCTACTATAGCTTCTTCCAAGGCTCTTCTTAATGCCTGCAAAGATGCTATTTCCTTAGCTATCTGAGCCAGCGCTTCTTCCACATTTAGCTCTGCAGATATTCCATTACCTATACTGACAACAACCTTTTCTGGATTTTCTATCTTAGCTTCTATCTGTGCTATAGCTCCAATAGGAATTAGTATGTTTTTACCTTTCCCAAGGTCTTTTATGTTGTTTATTGTTTTTATAACAGACCTTAAATCTGTTATAGCTGTATCTATCGCAGATATCTCTGCTCTTAAAGCTTCTATTTGGGCAATATACCCTCTAAGCTCTCTGTTTAGGTCTTCTAAAGAGACCTTTTTTGTTTCTTTTTCTTTTCCTTTTGCCATGGCTGTACCTCCTTTTATTTTATTTAGATTTTTTCTCTTTTTAGTTCTGACCAACCAGCTGTGGCTTTTTCTTTTGGAAAATAAAGAACATATCTTGGCCTTATGTCTATTTTTAAATCCTTTATTAACTTTTCTCTTACTTCTTTAATTCTCCAGAAAAACAAAAGATTTCCTCCAAATCTTACTTCTGTCCATAATCCTATCCTGAGTGGTATATCCCAGTTTTTTAGCTCATTTAATAAAGGCTCATAGAAAATTGAAGAAAGTGGATGGTCTTTTAACATAGAATGTTCTATTTTTGCCAAAGCTTCGGTGTATGAATGACAGGCTGATTTTATCTTTTCAATATTTGATGTTTCAAATGAAATCTGCAAATTATCTTTGTATATTTCTGTCTTAAAACCTCTAATATCTATCCATTGTTTTAAGTCAAATACTTCTACATATTCTTGTTTAACCTTTTCTGGGTTTAAATAGATTTTTTCCTGTACTTTAAGGTTCTTTAAAACAGGATATTTAGAAAAGACTATATTTCTGATATCTTTTACGATTTCTTCAGGTTTTAAGTTTTCTTTAAGAAGATATCTTTTTATTTTATTTTCAATTTCTTTATCCTTTTTTGTATAGTAAAAAACTACAGCAGTTTTAATAGCATCTGTTATTATGTTCCCAGGAAGGAACGGATTTCCGTTATCATCTCTAGGAAACCCGTTCCGACTAAAAATAAACGGAGTCCAACTAAGAAGAAGCATCCCCAAAAAATCCTCCCCTAATTTATTTAAAAGCTGCAAGTAATTTATCTGCCTTCTCTGCTATGTCTATATCAAATAACGCTATAGTAGGAAGTAGCCATGAAACTCTAAACCTTGCATCCCCATCTTTA
>JALSSG010000201.1 GCA_026984355.1 Hydrogenothermaceae bacterium | reverse complement strand
ATGACGATATGGATAGAATGCTTTATTCATATGATGCTACAAGAATACAGGTTCCACCTGATGTTGTAGTAATTCCAGAAACAGAAGAAGAAGTCCAAAAGATTGTTAAAATATGCTACGAAAATGATATTCCTGTTACTCCAAGAGGTGCAGGTTCAGGATACACAGGTGGAGCTTTAGCTTTAAAAGGTGGTGTTTTAATATCATTTGAAAAAATGGATAAAATCCTTGAAATAGATGAAGAAAATGCAGTAGCAAGAGTTCAACCAGGAGTTGTGACTTTTACTCTACAAAAAGCGGTTGAAAAATTAGGACTGTTTTATCCACCAGACCCAGCAAGCTATAAATTTTGCACTCTTGGAGGAAATGTTGCTGAAAATGCTGGAGGTCCTAGATGTGTAAAATATGGTGTTACTAGAGAATACGTTATGGAGCTAAACACAGTCATACATACAGGTGAAATTATTCACACAGGAAAACCAACCTTAAAAGATGTAGCAGGATATGACATTACAAGACTTCTAATAGGAAGTGAAGGAACTTTAGGAATATTTACAGAAATTACGTTAAAACTAATTCCAAAACCAAAAGCCAAAAAGACAGCAAAAGCAATATACAAAGACATAGCCTCAGTAGGAAGAACAGTAAAAGAAATATTTAAGGCTGGTATATCACCATCTGCTCTTGAGTTTATGGATAAGCTTGCTATAAATGCTGTTGAAGATTTTGGACATTTTGGACTTCCAAGAGATGCAGAAGTACTTCTTTTGATAGAAGTTGATGGACACCCTAAAGCTGTAGAAGATGAAATAAAAGAAGTAGCCAGGATATGTGAACTAACAGGTGCAGTTAAAGTAGAAATAGCACAGACAGATGCAGAAGCAGAAAAACTCTGGGAAGCAAGAAGAGCCTTATCTCCAGCAGTAGCAAAACTAAACAGAACAAAAATAAATGAAGATATAGTATTTCCAAGAAGCTACCTCCCTGAAGCTTTACCAGAACTAAGAGAAATAGGGAAAAAATATAACTTAAAAATGGTTAATTTTGGACACATAGGTGACGGAAACGTTCATGCAAACTTTATGATTAATGGTCTTGACCCAGACGAAGTAGCAAGAGCAGAAAAAGCGGTAGAAGAAGTTTTTGACCTTGCTCTTAGATATGGTGGTTCAATTACTGGAGAACATGGAGTAGGTATAACAAAAGCTAACTTTATGCCAAAACAGTTCAAACCTCAAGAAATGGAAATTATGAAAAAAATAAAAAGAGTTTTTGACCCTAAAAATCTTATCAATCCCGGAAAAATGGGACTGGACTGATTCCAGTCCTTTCCTTTAAAATAACCTTCAAAATAATAAAATAAGAGGACATTAAATGACGGTTAATCTAAAAAAAAGAAAAAAATTTTATGTAACCACACCTATCTATTATGTTAATGATGTACCTCATCTTGGACATGCTTATACAACAATAGCTGCAGATACTATAGCAAGATATAACCGCCAAAAAGGCGTAAAAACATTTTTTCTTACAGGAACAGATGAACATGGACTAAAAATACAAAAAGCTGCTGAAGAAAAGGGAATACTACCTAAAGAACTTGCAGATAAAACACATTTGGTTTTTAAAGAATTATGGAAACTTTTAAACATATCCTACGACAGGTTTATAAGAACTACAGATGAAGACCATATAAAAGCTGTAATGCATATATTCCAAAAATGTTATGAAAATGGAGATATTTATCTTTCAAAGTATGAAGGCTGGTATTGTGTAGGATGTGAAGAATTCAAAACAGAAACTGAAATAAAAGATATAGATTATATGTGTCCTATCCATAAAAGAAAATGTGAAAAAATAACAGAAGAAAGCTATTTTTTTAGACTCTCTAAATATACAGATAAACTCTTAAAACTTTACGAAGAAAAACCAGATTTTATAAAACCAGATTTTAGAAGAAACGAAGTTATATCTTTTGTGAAACAGGGACTAAAAGACCTATCTGTGTCTAGAAAAAGAGATAGAGTAAAATGGGGAATACCTGTTCCATTTGACCCAGACCATACTATATACGTATGGTTTGATGCTCTTACTAACTATCTAACAGCTGTAGGTTATCCTGACATAGAGTCAGAAAAATTCCAGACTTTCTGGCCTGCCGACTATCACATAGTAGGTAAAGATATATTAAGATTTCATGCTGTATACTGGCCAGCATTTTTAATGAGTGCTGGATTAGATATTCCTGAAACGATATTTGCCCATGGATGGTGGACAGTAGAAGGACATAAAATGTCTAAGTCTCTTGGTAATGTTGTAGACCCATTTGAAGCAGCTAAAGAGTATGGAGTAGACCAATTAAGATATTTCTTACTTAGGGAAGTTCCCTTTGGTCTTGATGGCGACTTTTCAAAAAAAGCGGTAATTGGAAGAATTAATGCAGACCTTGCTAATGACCTTGGAAATCTATTTTCAAGAAGTTTATCTATGATAAACAAATTCTCCAAAGGAACTATAAATGCATGCAGTAATTATACAGATTTAGAAAAGGAGTATAAAGAAATATACCTTTATACTATAGAAAATTTTGATAACCATTTAGAAAATTTAGAATTTAACAAAGCTTTAGAAGTTGTATGGGAATTTATAGACTTTTTAAACAAATACATAGTAAAAACACAGCCATGGAAACTAAATAAAGAAAAAGACCCATACCTGAATACAACTTTATATGTACTTGCTGATGGATTAAAAGCTATAACATGGATGCTTACACCATTTATGCCTGAAAAAATGAAAGAAGCTTTAGACTTACTTGGACTTGAAGAATTACCACAGACTATAGAACCTTTCTCTTATCCAGCAGGAACAAAAGTAAAAAAACCAGTACCTTTATTTCCAAGAATAGAGCAAAAACAGGAGGAAAAAGAAGTGAAACAGGAAGAAAAAAAGAAAGAAGAAGAGTTTGTAGATATAAAAGACTTTGCGAAACTAAAATTTAAAGTTGCAAAAGTTATACAAGTAGAAAAAGTACCAAAAGCTGATAAACTGCTAAAACTTACTGTTGACCTTGGAGATGAAAAAAGAGTTATAGTATCTGGAATAGCTGAATATTATACTCCTGAAGAACTTTTAGGTAAAAAAGTTATTGTATTCACAAATTTAAAACCAAGGAAAATATTTGGAATAGAATCACAGGGAATGTTGCTTGCAGCAAAAGATGAAAATAACTTATCAGTATTAACTGTTGATAAAGATGTAAAAGAAGGAAGTCCTGTATCTTGAAGAAATTAACCGCTGTACTACTTTTAGTTATTGTTTTTTCCTACCAGTGTTTCTCGTTAGAAGATATCCCAAAGTCTTTTGACTATTATCTTAAAAAAGAGCTAAGGAAAAAAGGTAAATCATTTAAAAAAGAGTTAGATAAATGTATTAAAAAAGGGATAATAGAACCATCAGATGAAAAATGTTTAAATATACTACATGAATATGAAGAGATAAAACAAAAAGCTTTTGAAGCATATTATGAAAAGAAACTACAAAAGGCAAAAGAAGTAAAACTAAAATATACAGTAGATTATTACCAGTTAGAAAATCAAAAGTTTATATTCTTAAAGCTTTTTCTTGATAGTAAATATGAATTTTTTACAATAGATAGTCCATCCTTTAGTGCATTTCCATCATGCAGGCTTTCGGACAAGTATATAATAATATTTCTACATGTAAAGAATGATTTACAACCTGATAAGATAACTATTTTCTTTGGAAAAAGACTTCAAAGAACTCCAAAAGATTTGACTGCATTTATTAAAGAAATAGAAAAAATTCAATTATTTAAAACAGTAATCTCTTTGAAGAATAAAAACCCTGTATATAAAGATTTTAAAGCAAAAGAACAAATAACATCAAATGGCTATAATTATATATTACCTTCACCAGTAGCCAATGCTTATGCGTACTTAGAATTTTTAGATTATAAAATTCCTTTTCCCAGATATGAGAAAAACCAAAAATACTGTGTTAAACCATCAATTTTGTTAAAAAATAGACCAGATAGTATATATGTAAATATGACAGTAGAAGAGGGATATAACATTACAGATAAAGATTTTAAAATCTGGTAATCACGGCAGAGATATACTTATAGTATCAGAACTAAACCCATCAGGAGATATTATCTTAAACTTTAAACTTACACTTTCTAAGCCAACTTCTTTTAAAAAACTTCTATGAGAATAATCTAATCTCACTATACTATTCATATTTGATTTATCATCAGGATATGGGTTAAAAACGGATATTCTGTCTCTTTTTTCTACAGCACAGTATGTTGAAAGTCTTAAGAGTACCTCAAACTTATTTAAATACTTATAAGGATAAATATTTAAGAAAAAACCATTATCAAGACCATAAAGTCCAAGCTGATAACCATCCTTATCTTGCCTCTCAGTATACAAAGCAACTCCCAGATAACCATGATTACAGCCACTTAGCCTAATTTCAGGTGGATTTATTGTAATTACATCTATAGAAAAATTCTTATTTGGTTTTAAATAAGGACTTATACTTAATTTTAGTTTTATATACTTATCCGTTTTTTTAACCGAAAGTATGTTTATAGTTTTTTCTTTTTTTATAGACAGCTTTACTGGATAAAGTTTATAGATTTTTTTGTCAGCTGGAGAGTATTGACACAAAAGATATAGCTTTTTAGGTAGTTTTTCTTCTGGTATCCAGCTTTTTAACTTTGGTTTTATCCTTTTTACTGCTTCCTTTCTTGCTAATAGTTCTGCTTTTTTTTCATCAAAACCATCTTTTATAAAATATTCTTTTAATCTGTTAAAATAATCTTGAAAACTTTTATCTTCTTTTATCCTTCTATAAAACTCTTTTTTGATAGCTTGATTTATCTTAAATAAATCTTGAGTTGCTGTTAGATTTACATTCATTCTAAGAGGTATTGCCATATAAGGCTCTTTATTTACATAAACAAAAGAATTTAAAGATTTCACATATATATTGTAAGTATATCCATAATCTTTCTTTAATGCTTCTATTAGTTCTTCTAAAGTAAAATCTGTTAGCAATCTACAGTTAGACTCTGCTTCATCTCCTAATATAGAAACATCACCAGAAAGCATATATCCACCTTTTTTTAATTTTATCCATTCCATATTTAAAACAGGTTTATCAAAAACTCTAATAACAAAAATACTCCTTGAACCTTTTATCTTAAATGTATACTCTTCATATGCAAAAGTAATCGTATAAAAAAGTAAAAGTACTAATATCAATCTAAATATCATAAAGTTTAATATGAATATCCCTTTCACATTTTTGCAAGGGTTTACTAAATTAGATAAAATAGACTGGTTATAATAGTATTCTTATCTTATGAAGAACATGGAATATAAATATCTAACTGAGAAACTTAGGAATAAGATAGATTATTATGTGAATAAATATCCAGTAAAAGAACAGGCGATTATCCCTTCACTACATGAGATACTTTACGAATATAGAGATATACCTCATGAAGCAATGGAGGAACTTTCTATTTACTTAAAAGTTCCATTGAATGATATAGAAGGTATAGTCTCTTTCTATGATATGTTCAGGCATCCAAAACATGGTGCAAAAAATCATATAAGAGTATGTAGAAACCTACCGTGTCATTTAGGAAATTATAAAAATCTACTTAAAATGTTAGAAAAATTAACAGGAGCTAAAGCAGGTGAAACAAGTATAGATAAAAACTGGTACATAGAACTTGTAGAATGTATAGGCTCATGTGCTATAGCTCCTGCTTTTCTTATAAACGACGACCTATACGACGGCAGTAAAATAAAATCAGAAGAAGATTTAAAAGACATACTTTCTAAGTATGTGTGAACTATGATTTTTTTGGCTCTGGAACATCATGAATAACTACAGGTTTTCCTGCCCACTCTTCCATAATATTACATGCCACCTGTGTTCCTGAACCTGCTGCCGAAGCAAACATAGAACTAAATCCAGCAAGTAAACCAGCTACATATAATCCATCTCTTACTCTATAGTTTTCATCTGTTTTAATCATAATTTTTCCCGGCCTTGGAGCCTTAGGGTTAGGAACAACCTCTACATTTAGTCCTTCAATGTTAAACTCATGAAAACCTGTAGCAAGAACAAGATAATCTCCTTCAAATCTTCTCTCATTTTCTGTTTCAACAACAAAATTTCCTTTCTCTCCAGAGGCAAAAACCACCCTATCATTAACTATATCAACATTCCCATATGTTTTTATCTGCTCTATTATATGCTTTATAAGTTCTCTACCTAAAGTTCCCTGCTTTACACCTGGAGCATTATTTAGCATTGCTTTTAAAAGGTCAGAAGAGTCATTATCTATAACAAGGTATCTTCTTCCTTCAGCCCACGGAAACTTACCTTTGGAAGATGCAAGAGTCAAAGCACATGAAAGACCAGAAGCTCCTCCTCCTACTATGATTACATCATATCTATTCATTTTCTCCTCCTTTTGTACGAATTTTTTTGTAGAATATAATCTGTTAAATCTGTTTACAATCTGATACTATTTTAATATATGCTTATATTATAATATAAATTATGATGAAAAAATCCTTATTACAACAGCTTTCTATAGGAATTTTGTTGGCTTTTCTATTAAATGGTAGTTCTTTAGCCTTTGAAAGAGGAAAAGAGTTTTTTGATATTCTAAATGAAGAAGATATAAGTTTACTTGTTGGTATAGCTACATCTTCTTCTAAAGTAATATCAAGTCTTGATTTAGAAAAAGAGAATTTAGACATAAAGCTAAAACTGGATATTAAAGAAAAAGCCCAGATACAGCCATGGCTTAGATACTATAAAAAAAGAGGATTTAAAGCTGTAAAAAGATATGTAAACTTAGGAAAGCCATACATACCTGTTATAAAACAGATATTTCAAGAGTACAAAATCCCAGATGACTTTATGTTTTTACCAATAATAGAAAGTCATTTTAATATAAAAGCAAAATCTCCAGCAGGTGCAGCAGGCCTGTGGCAGTTCATCCCTCAAACAGGTAGAATGTATGGTCTTCTTATAAACAAATGGGTAGATGAGAGATTAGACCCAGTAGAATCTACAAAAGCAGCAGCCATGTATTTGAGAGATTTATACAACATTTTTGATGATTGGATGCTTGCCCTTGCAAGCTATAACACAGGAGAGGGATTAATTATAAGAAAAATAAATAAATATGGCGGTACTAACTTCTGGGATATTCATGAGTACCTATCAAAAGAAACCAGAAACTATGTCCCTTCATTTTTAGCAGTAGTACAGGTAGTAAGAGAAATACTCAAGAGAGAAAATTTTAATTACGATGATATACCTTTTGAAAAGGTAGAAGTCAAAGCTCCTGTTTCTTTAAGATTTATCTGCGATGTTTTAAATATACCGTATGAAGAACTAAAAAAGCTAAATCCTCACCTAAAATATGGTATTACACCTCCAGATTTAAATAGATATCACATATATGTCCCTAAAGGATATAAAACAGTAGTAGAAGCTATATTAGAAAAAGCTCCACTACAAAAATACAAAGTACTAAAAGAATATGAAGTAAAAAAAGGAGATAGCCTCCTAAAAATAGCTAAAAAATTTAATACAACAGTAGAGTATCTAAAAAAGATAAATAATATGAAATCTAATGTACTTATAGCAGATTCATTTATTAAAGTACCTTCCTATATTAAAGCTTATCCATTTTATACAGATAGAGTTTTGGATTTATCAGAGGATATAGTATATACTTCAAAAGGAATAATATACAAAGTCAAAAAAGGTGATACTTTAGGTTCAATAGCTAAAAAATTTAGAGTATCTGTAAAACAGCTAAAAAGATGGAATAAAATAGACAAATATATATATCCAAACCAGAAAATAGTAATCTATAAAAGAGTCCATAGGTACATAAATGGCAAGAAAGTAGTAAAAAGAAACATAAAATATCTAAAAAAGATTGTTAAAAAAAGAAAACCTAAATACAGATATATATTCTATAAAGTAAAAAAAGGAGACAGCCTCCTAAAAATAGCTAAAAAATTTAGAGTATCTGTATCAGATTTAAAAAAATGGAACAATATCAAAGGAAATATAATTGTAGTTGGCGACACAATAAAAATAATTAAAAGGGTTGCTGTCAAATGAAAAAAAAGATAAAAAAACTCGTAGAACCTTATCAGATACATTCAAAACTTGGAGATACTTTTGAATTTATTGGAGACCTATTTATTGTTTTTCTAATAATTCTTTTATTTTATCTTGGTTTTTTGGCTCTTTTAGATATAGGAGAAGACCTTATATCAAGAACTGTTCCATTTGAAGAGTTAATCGCAAAATTTATATATATTTTTATCCTTACAGAGTTATTTAGATTAATGATTATATATCTTAGAGAAAGAAGAGTTGATGTACCAACAGTTATAAAAACCACCCTAATAGCGATACTTAGAGAAGTTATTATAAAA
>JALSSG010000200.1 GCA_026984355.1 Hydrogenothermaceae bacterium | reverse complement strand
ATAGAAATAGGTTTTGGTATAGAAAAAATAGAAGAACTACTAAATAAATACTTTAAAAATCAGATAAGCTATTTAGAAGACCAAAGAGATACAAAGATAAAGCTTGCCACGAATATTATAGATAAAGAACACCTTGTTAAAGATTTCTCTCTTGTAATAAATATCTATCCTGATTTTTTGCTGAACATAAATGATTTTAGAGGAAGCGAAAAATTCTTTAGAAATATATTTACAGCTTTTTTTAAAGCAAAAAATAAATATGTTCTTATAACAAACAACATAGAAAACCCTGCTGTAAAATCTTTAAAGCAAAGAAAACCGCAGATATTTTATGAAGAAGAACTAAAAAACAGAAAAGAGTTTGAACTTCCACCTTATGCTAAATTTATACTTTTAACCTTTGAAAAGAAAAATTTAGAAAAAAGTACAGTAAATCAGATTTTTACGCAATGGATAAAAGAACAAAAAATACTAAATATTGATTACAGAGGAGTATTTCCAGCCTACTATCACCATATAAGAGGTAAGGTAAGATATCAGATAATATTGAAAAATTTTAAAGAAAAACAAAAACTTAAAAAATTATATGAAAAATGTTCCAAAAAAGGTATAAAATTAATAATTGATGTAGACCCAAAACAAATAATATAAATAGAGTTAAGGATATGGAAAGACTTTATTCTCCTTGGCGTTCACAGTATATAGAAGGAATAGGTGAAACAAAAGAATGTTTTTTGTGTAAAGCATACAAAGAAAAAGATGATGAGAAAAATCTTGTAGTTTATAGAGGAAAAAATGCCTTTGTAATTATGAACCTATTTCCTTACAACGCAGGTCATCTTATGGTATGTCCTAACCAACATATAGGAGATTTTACTGTACTTGATAAGGAAACACTGTGTGAAATCTCAGAGCTTACACAAAAAATGGTAAAGCTTCTAAAAATTACCCTTAATCCAGACGGTTTTAATCTTGGATACAACTTAGGAAGAGCAGCAGGAGCAGGATTAGAAGACCATATACATAACCATATAGTTCCAAGATGGATAGGAGACACAAATTTTATGCCTGTTCTTGGAGAAGTTAGAGTAATATCACAGGATTTAAAACAGATTTACAATAAACTTAAAGAAAATCTGGAGAAAGTCTTATGATTGGGAAAATTAGATTAGTAATATGGCTTATTATACTTCTTCTTGTTGCATACTTTGTGTCAATGAATACACAACCTTCGGTTGCTATAAAATTACTACCTACATATGAAACTCCCCAACTTCCACTTGCGCTTATTATAATCTTAAGTATGATACTTGGAGCAATTATGATACTTATGTTTACAATAACAGACTGGTTTGTTTTTAAGGTAGAGAAATTAAAGCTAAAAAGACAGTTAAACCTAACAAAACATGAATTAGAAAAATGCCAGAAAAAAAACAAAGAACTTGAAGAAGAAATAAACAAACTAAAAGAAGAGTTAGACCTTACAAAAAAACAGCAAAACATAAAAGTAGAAGAAATAACACCAGAAGAAGAAAATAAATAGTTAATAGCTTAAATTAAAAAGTCCGAACATATTCTAAAATCCAACTTACAGCAGATAGGTTTCTGGTGAAAAAAAGGCTTATACCTTTAAAAAAAGTAAATATAAAATATCTAATATATTTTGGACTGGTTATTCTGTGTGGTATTTTTTATTTACTTTCTGAAACACTAAATAAGATAGATGAAAAAGCAAAAAAAGAAGTTTTTTCTCTAAAAAGAGATATAGGAGATTTAAAAAATTTTGAAGTATATATAAAAAAATTAGATACATTTATAAAAGAAAAACAAATAAAGAAAATAAGTAAATCACAGGCAAAAAACATTCTAATTTCAACAACAGACTTTTTAGTAAAAAATTTAGATGCACAAGTTTTACAGGGAATTTCACAGGAAGAAGATTACTACTACACAACTTTAAAAATTGAAAACAAAATTACCCCAAAAATAAAAAACTTTTTAGACAAAGCATTTAACAGCCTTTCTCCAATTTATTCTTTTGAAAACTTTCAGATAAACAATAACCAGATAACTATGGTTTTTAAAATTATTCAACCTTTTAGCGAGGATTAAAATGAAGGACATGATTTATTATATAAAACCAGTTCATATATTTTTACTTGCTTTACCTATTTTTTTCGTTATAGGCATTTTTTTATTTAAAGCGGACATAGAAACAAGGATACTAAATTACGCTGATAAACTTTTTTTTGAAAGTATAAAACACAAAAAATATAATGTTTCTTTTGTACTAAATGAATACAATCCAGTCCAAATAGAAGAAAATCTAATAGCAAATCTCATATCACCTGTTTACAAAAAAGAAATCCCTAAAAAATCCCATGTTGTAGATTTACAGGATTTAAAAAAAATCAAACCATCTTTTATATATATTGGGAAAGATAAGTATGTGATAATAAATAAAGTTTTGTACAAAGAAGGTGATTATGTTTTAGGTAAATACAAGATAGTCCGAATAGAAGATGGAAAAATAAAAATCTCATGGGATTTTGGAGAAAAATGGTTATATATATACCAGTAATAATACTTTCATTATATATATTTGGATGCAGTGCAAAAAATCCACAAATTCAAAAAAATGTTTCTTATGAATATAAAACAGCTAACAATATAAAAAATGATAATACAAAAAATATCCCAAAATCAGTTATATACCCTGTAGTAAAGAAAAAACCTATAGTACTAAAAAGAAAAACAGGTATAAAACATTACAATATTTTTAAAGGAAAATTTTTTACATTTACAGCAGACAACGCTCCCTTAAGTACAGTACTGTATGCAATCTCAAAGGATACAGGACTTAATGTAATTATCTCACCAGAAGTAGACAAAAATATAACAATAACAGCTAATTTCAGCAATACACCCCTAAAATATGCTTTAGATATAATTATGAAACTTACAGGCCTTTATTATGAAGTAGAAGGAAATGTAATAATAGTTAAAGAACTAAAAACAAAAACATTTAAAATTCCATTTATACATACATCTTCCAGCTACAAAGCATCTTTAGGAGGCGACGTTCTTGGTACAGCTTTAACTCTTGGAATAAGTACAGGAGGTGGTGCTGGAGGAGGCTTTGGTGGAGGTCTTGGTGGTTCTGCAGGTTCTACAGGTCTTTCTGGAAACTACTCTATAGAATATAAAACACCAGAAGAAAGCAAAGATTTTTACAAAATTTTAGAAGAAAACATAGAGGCATTACTATCGGACAAAGGAAGATATATATTTAATAAAACATCAGGAATATTAATAATAACTGATAGAAAAAAGAACATTGAACTTATATCAAAATACATAAATCGTGTAAAAAAAGAACTACAAAAACAGGTTTTAATAGAAGCCAGAATAGTAGAAGTTCAGCTATCAGATGAGTATAGATTTGGTGTTGATTGGTCTGTCCTGATAAAAGACATACTAAAAACAGGAGCAAATCTTACAATTTCTCAAACATTGGCACTTGAAAACGGTGCAGGAGCTATATCTATTCAGGGAAGTAATTTTAATACTTTAATAAATGCTCTAAAAACCGTTGGTCAGGTAAAAACATTAGCAAATCCAAGAATAAGAGTATTAAATGGACAAAATGCCTTAATATCAACAGGTAGAATAATACCATTTTGGGAAAAACAAGTCCAGACTATAGCTACTCAATTTGCTGCTCAGCAAGTATCATTCATAAGAAGCAGTGTTCTTGACGGAGTTCTTTTAGGAGTTTCTGTACATATTGATGAAAACCAGAACATAATTATGAACATCGTTCCAGTTTCTGCAAAATTAGAAGGAGTAAAACAGTTTAAACAAAACAATGAAGTCGTAGCAGAAGCCCCAATAGTAAACATAAAAGAAACTGGAACAATAATAAAAGCTAAAGATGAAGACATGATTATCATAGGTGGACTTATAAGTGAAGACTTAGAAAAAAATGACGAAACAGTTCCTAAATTATCATCATTAAAATATATTGGCGGTCTTTTTAAGAAAAAACAAAGAAAAAAAGTTAGAAAAGAATTGATTATTTTCCTAAAGCCAAAAATAGTAGGAATGTAAAATGAGTACTTTAATACAGGCTTTAGAAAAACTAGAAAAGCAGAGCACAAATTACAAAGAGGACTTAAGTTTTTTACTTGTAAGGAAAAAAAACCAAAAAAACAAGTCAAACCTTAAGGTACTTGTACTTACAGGAATAAGTATAGCTATAGCTGGCTTTACAGCTGTAGGAATAAACTTATATGAGTCTATATATTTAAATACAAATATTACAAATAAAGTAAAAGAAACCCAAAAACCTGCATATACAAAAGCACCGCACGTTATAAACCAACAACAGATTGATATTCCAGTAGATATATATACAGATTATCCTGTAGAAAAGATAAAAATTAGCCAAAAAGAAATAAAAGTAGCCTTAAGTGATATAGATTTTAGATTTCCACAAGAAAAAGAAAAACCTACACCTAAAAAATCAGACAGCAAACAAATTGCTACACAAAACAATAACTCACTATTTTTATCACTTGTATCACTGGCGGAACAATCATATAGTAATGGAAACCTTCAAGAAAGTCTAAAATATTACCAGCAAGCATATAATATAAAAAAAGATGAAGATATTTTGCAGAATATAATATTCTTATACATACAGACTAATCAGTATCAAAAAGCATTAGAAAACATTTCTCAAATTCAGTCAACAGACCTGTTATATGAAATAATCTTAAAACTAATAGAAAATCAACAACTTAAATTAGCAAAACAATTACTTTTCAGATACATTCCATATGATACAAATGGAGATTTTTTATATCTTGCCGGTTATTTATATGAGTTAAACCAAGACTATCAAAAAGCTCTTAAATTCTATAGAAAAGCATACTTTAAAAACCCTAAAGACCAATACTTTATGTATGCATACGGTAGATTGTTAGAGATAAATAACGAAACTTTACAGGCACAGAAAATATTCAATAAACTAAGAAATATGCCAGATTTAGACAACGAAATCAAAGAGGCTATTTCAAGGTAGCATAATGGACAAAAAAAAAGGTCTTACACTTATAGAACTTGCTGTAGTTTTGGTTATCATAGGGATAATATTAGGAATTGGAGTTTCTGTAATTGCTGTTTTGATAAAACAGGCAAAATATAAAGACACAAAAAAAATAGTAGAAACAGCATGTGAAACAGTAAAGGCATACGCAATAACAAACAAAACACTTCCATCTAATCTATCATCTTTAGGAATAAAAACACAAGATGCTTATAATCAAGAACTTATATACGTTTATGCAAATAATTTAGATAGTCTAAATCTCTGTCAGAATAATCCATCTTCATGGGTAAATCTTACAGATAAAGGTATTACGAAAAATAAAGTAGCATTTCTTATATACAGCATTTCAGAAAATAGACATGATGATACAAAAAATGGTAGCAATTATGAAATAAAACAGACAGGAGCTTTTTATAGCGGATATGAATATGATGATATATACTGCTACGTAGATATAGAAACTATAAGAAAAGAAGCCTGTGAACCTTTAAAAATCACAACAGAAGCCCTTCCTATAGGAACACAATTTCAGCAGTACCCTTCTACCAAAATAGAAGGCTCTGTCCCTAATATAACCTGTAATATAACAGGTTTACCTCAAGGACTCACAGACAATAACTGTAGAATATCAGGAACACCAAAAAAAGCAGGAACATTTCAAGTAAATGTCAGCATCACAGATAGTATTGGAAGAACAGACACAAAAACATACGGACTTGTAATACATCCAAACCCAGTTAAAATAACAACTCCATACTTACCCTATGCTTATAAAGACAAAAGCTACAATGTAGCACTTACAGCTATCGGTGGCTCTGGGAGATACAATTGGGAAATAACTGGTAGTCTACCAGCAGGTTTATCATTTTCTAATGGCATAATAACAGGAACACCTACTCAGACAGGAACATTTCAGGTAAATATAAAAGCAAAAGATAGCTCTTATTTTGATAGTTCTAACTCTGACAGCTATGATGAAATAGAATTTACTTTAACAGTATTAGACAATACAGTATCATCAGGAGGTTCAGGCTCTGGTTCAGGAAGTGGTGGAGGTGGAGGAAGCGGTGGAAGTGGTGGCGGATATAATGGATGTTCTTATCTTTATATAATCAATAAAGATAAAGCTCATAGCTATAAGATATTACCAAATAATAGATGCTATAACTACAACTATGGCTCTATAGCACAAATAGATTTATCTCAGGTAAATGTAAATAATGATAGATTTGCTTTATATTATAGAGTAAATCGTTGCCAAAGTTATAGACTTATATGCGACCCTGTTTTAATATCATTACTAAATGAGGATGATGATGGTGATTGTTATATAAAGTTAGATGAAACAGATTACGGAGATAGAGAATGTGAGTTTGAGGATTACTAAACCAACTCTTCTGTTATTCTCTTTATTCCTTCTAATCCTCCAAGAGGAATAGAGATATGTCCATATGGAACGTCAAAATCCCTTGGATTTATTCTTATTAATTTTCCACCGGTAATATCAGCTATTTTTTCTGATTCGTATCTTACTGTAGGTACAGCTTTCCCTGCTCCTATCTCTATAATAGCGAGATTTAAATTCCTTGATTTAATATTAGATAACCATCTCTCATACAGATATAGCTGGTCTTCTGTTCTATCAGAAATCCAATACCAATCACCAAACATTAGTATATTAGGTCTTGCTAAAGCATGACAGTGTATACACTCAGGCAAAGGTTCTTTAGCTTCAAATTTTTCCATATCTATATCTATCTTTATGTTATCAGCAGACCATATATCATTAGTACATGGGACTGTACATTGTAGATGGTGAATAGAACCATGAATTTCTACTATTTTTAGCTCACTATAACCAGCCTTTTGAAACTGTCCATCTACATTTGATGTGAATACAAAATAACCACCTTCCTTACTTTCGCCAAGTTTCCTTAGTATATAAAAACCATCATGAGGTTTTGTATTTCTATACAGATTAAGCCTATGCCCATAGAAAGCCCATGCTAATTTTGGACTTTCTCTAAACCATCTTGGGTTCGCTAATTCCTCAAATCTAAGCCCAAGCTTTTTAGCAATAGGATAAGCTCTCCAGAAACCTTCTGTTCCTCTAAAATCAGGAAGACCACTATCTACGCCCATTCCAGCACCAGCTGTGATTAAAATTGCATCAGCATTTTTTAACACTTCCTTTGCCTTTTGTATGTTTTGATTTAAATCAATTTCCATTATCCTTCCCAATCCTACCTTGTTTTAATAACACTAAAATAGAAATAATTAAAATTATAATAAACTTATCACTTGTTATAAAACAGAAATATATTTGTCTCAATTAGAATGGTGTAATTGAGATTTTACAATTTCTAATAAAATTAGTATCTTACAGATTTAAGAAAACGGTTGTGTGCTTTTGTTATTGTAAGTAATGGATAGTATGATACCCAAATTTGTAGGGAATAACGATAGACTATAGAATGATGCAGATTTTGGTAAATGATTGATATTTATTGTATTTTTGCAAATTTTAACCTTTGAAATCTGTTGAGATTTCTATGAGATTTAAAATTTGACAAAATTGTTATTTTTCAGTATATTAACTATACCTTTGTAGAAAATAAGGCTATTTGGCAAATGAATATGCTTGATTTTCAAGGCTCTAAAGGGGTACAGTTGCACTTGACCCGTTTTTTAAGGGTATTGCGACAAAACAGGCAAGGCAATAACCTTGCCGACAATTCAACGGTTGCACTTGACCCGTTTTTTAAGGGTATTGCGACTAGTTCTTTCAGCTCCTTTAACAAAATTTTGATTTCGTTGCACTTTACCCGTTTTTTAAGGGTATTGCGACTCAACTATACCTTCCCTGATTATGTTATATAAAAATGAGAGTTGCACTTTACCCGTTTTTTAAGGGTATTGTGACATTTTTTGTTTTATTTATTGTTAATAATTGATAAATATCGTTGCACTTGACCCGTTTTTTAAGGGTATTGTGACTTGGGTCTCCTGTGGAGTCACTGGACTGTCGTCCAGTTCATGTTGCACTTTACCCGTTTTTTAAGGGTATTGTGACTTCTTTTCACCTCCTATGTAATAGTCTTCAATGTTTAAAGGTTGCACTTGACCCGTTTCCTTAGGGTATTGCGACTTGTTTTAAGTTCCTCAAATTCCTCATCTGTAAGCTCTATGGTTGCACTTGACCCGTTTCCTTAGGGTATTGCGACGATAGCGAGACTTTATATGTTCGGCAAACGCCTCTAAGTTGCACTTTACCCGTCTTTTAAGGGTATTGCGACATGTAAAAGCCAATCTCACGTTCCTCGAAGAGTTCTGACAGTTGCACTTGACCCGTCTTTTAAGGGTATTGCAATATAAGTGTAGTTTATTAGTTATCCATAATTGGATTATCTGGAGTTATT
>JALSSG010000199.1 GCA_026984355.1 Hydrogenothermaceae bacterium | reverse complement strand
AGGATGAGTTGTTATTTTGTATTCTTTGTAATTATTCATAAGTATCTTTTCTTTTTATTAAGTTTATTTTAAAAATACGTAATAAAAACTATAGTGTAAACTTTGTAGTTGTATATTATACTAAAACCAAATCGGTTTTCGGAATTGTGAAACAGATCTAACTGTCATTCCGGTTTACACGCCCTTTGTGTAATCCCAGCTTGTCCGCCATGTTAGGCGGAGAATCTATTGTATCGTCCTGAAAATGGTTGACTCTTTTTTCTATTATGTTGATAACATTGTTTATAATCTTTTAATATAAGAAAAATTAATAATAATAATTGTTTCTTTCTTTTTTTTGCTACTCTTTTTCTTTCTTTGTTAATATAGATTGTCCGCCTTTGGCGTGGTTGATAACTTTTTCAACTATACGTTTTCTAATATTTTTCTTCTTCGATTATCTTTTCTGCAGCTTCTTTTTTCTTTTCATTTTTTTGATAATATGCTTTCCACATTCTTTTTAGTTTGCCTTCCCTTTTGTAAGCTTCAGCAGGAGTAAGCATCTCTATGCTTCTATGTGGTCTCTCATTATTGTAGAAGTCAATAATTCTCGTAACTTGCTTCTTTGCTACAGAAAAACTTGGAAAGCTTATTTGTTTCCCCAAAGTAAATTCTCCCTTTAGTATTCCATTTACTCTCTCTGCTATTGGGTTTTCTAATGGGTCTCCATTTTCCGTCATACTTATTAGCATTTTACTTTTCTTCAAATATTCAGTGTATTTGTGACTGCAATATTGAATCCCTCTATCTGAGTGATGGATACAACCGGTTGTATCTTTCATTGCCCTTACTGCCATCCTTAGTGCTACCAAACCGGATTTTGTTTGCATATCTTCACTTAAACTATAGCCGATTGTTTTTCTTGAGTACATATCAGTTATTAAAAATAAGTATGCAAAACTCTCTACATCTTCTATCCAGATATAAGTAATATCGGATACTATTACTTGGTTTGGCTTATCCACTACAATATCCTTGATAATATTTGGATACTTATGAAAATGATGATAACTTAGTGTTGTCCTTACCTTCCTCTGTTTTCTACTCATCAGAAGTCCATTAGTGCGTAATAAATCAAAAAATTTATCCCTCCCCATTTTTATATTATGTCTCTTAAATTCTCCTTTTAACGATGCGTGTAAATTTCTACCACTTCCTTTCTTCCATAGTTTTCGCTTCTCTTTTATCATTTCCAATACCAACATTTCAGCTATTCTCGTTTCTTCTATTCGTTTTATTTGTTTGTAGTAGCCTTGCTTAGTTTTGCCAAACAATCCACAGAGTTCCGTAATCTTCACTCCTCTGACTTCTTCTGTCTTTACTTTTTGGATTGTCTGGCTCCAAACTTTTTTCTTATATTTATACCATATTCTTCTTCTGCTATGTCTATCATTGTATTACTAAGCCTTACTTTTAACTTTTCTATCCGTAATGATTCTTCTAATTCTAATATCCTTCTGCTTTGAGCTGATAGCTTATCATTTTTAATTTGCATGTTTTTTGAATTCAATGGTCTGCCTCTTTTATCATATCCCTGTTCACCACTATATTTTCTTGTCCATTCCAATATAGAACTTTTTCCTCTTATCTCATATAACCGATTAGCTTCTGCTTTACTTAAATTTCCATTCAAGACTTCTTTTATTATTTTTATCTTTAATTCTTCTGAATAATATTTTGGGCGATTTGCTGTTTTTTCTTTTTTCATTGTTCATCCTGGTTTTGGTTGACTTTTTTTCGTTTTTTTAGTCAACCTATTTCAGGACTAGACAATCTATTGACCTAACAAATACC
>JALSSG010000198.1 GCA_026984355.1 Hydrogenothermaceae bacterium | reverse complement strand
GTTATATGTACATATCTTTAGCATATTTATCCTCTCTTGTAGGTGGACATGTATTTATATTAAATCCAAGCATTCTATCTATTCTAAACAATCTTTTTAGTATTGATAACAGGTTTCTTTTTGAAAGAATTAAAGATGGTTTTTCTTTTAAAGCTAATTTAAGAAATTTTATACCTTTTCTAAATTCTCCAAATCTAAGTGATATATCAGCCATATGAAGTAAAAATGAACCTTTGTATTTTTCTGGGACCTTTTCTATGTAATCATTGAAAACCATCATAGTAGAATAGAAAAAACACTTATTAGAGCTTGTTCTTCCTGTATGTTCTCTTATCTTTACAAGTTTATTATCGTCAATATAAATCTTTAGATTATTTAGATAACTTCTTATAAAAAATTCCCAATCTTCCCTTGGAATATATTTATCTATGTATCCTAAAAATTTTTCTTTTTTTATCGCAGTAGCTGTTGGATATCCTATTTGGGATGAAAATATTATTTCTCCTAAGTCCTTAGGTAAATTTTTTTTGGATATTCTAACGATTTTATCGTTTTCATCTACTAATATTCTTGGGAAAGAGTAAACAATATCAGCATCTTCTCTTTTGAATATATCTATAACCTTTTCTACATATTTTTTTTCCCATAGGTCATCAGCATCTAAAAAGAATATGTATTTTCCAGATGAAAGCTCTACTCCTTTGTTCCTGGATTTTGCTCTTTCAAGGTTTTTTTCATTTTTATGATATATTATTTTACTTCCTATGATGTTTTTAAACTCTTTAAATATTACTTCTTCAGTTTTATCTGTAGAACAGTCATTAATTACTACAACTTCTAGGTTCTTGTATGTCTGGTTTAATGCAGACTCTATGCTTTTTTTTATAAACTTTTCTCCATTATATACAGGTATAACTACACTTACTCTTTCCTCTTCCATAAATTTTCTCCGTATTTTTCTTTTTGATATTTTTCAAATAAAAGTGCATATTTTAAAAAACCATAAAAAGCACCTATTATTGATGCTATAAATCCTCTATAGCCATCTAAAAATCCTTTTTGAATAATAAAAAATTTTACAAAGTATATAAAAGGATTAATTATCAGATTATAAAATCTAAATTTCTTTCTATTTTTATACATGAGTTTTGAAGTTTCTTCAGCAAAGTATACAGTTTTTTGTATGTGGTGTTTTAGGCTTTTATATGAATAGTGATATAAATCTCCTTTTAATTTTTCTTTATTACCGCTACATATAGCTTTCCCATGAACTTTTGGTTCATATTGTACTTTTCCTTTCTTAAAAATTCTTATTCTCCACTCTGGTTGCCATACATGGTTTAAGAATTTTCCCATGTAGAATGTTTTTCTATTTATTTCATAACAGTCTGCAGGGTTTTCTTGCTCTAAAGCTTCTTTTATTGATTTTTTTAGTTCTTTTGAAACTTCTTCATCAGAATCAAGTATAAAACAGTACTCACCGTTAGCTAAGCTAATCATATAGTTATACTGAGTTCCTGAATTTATCCATTCTTTAAAAAAAACTTTAGCACCGAGTTTTTTGGCAATTTCTACTGTATTATCTGTTGAACCTGAATCTACAACTATTATTTCATAAGCGATGTCTTTTATACTATTTATTGCTATTTCTATAGTATCTTCAGCATTTTTTGTAGCTATCAAAACTGAAAGTTTTTTCATATTTTTAATCACATTTGTTTTTTTGTTTTAGGTTTTCCATAAGATTAATATAATGATTTACAGATTTATCGGCAGAAAATTTTTCAGCAAACTTATGTGTATCCTTTTGTAATTTTTCATATAGATTTTTATCTTTTAAAGTTTTTACTATTTTCTGTGCAAGCTGATTTGTATCTGAGAATGGTGCAAGTGTAAAGTAGTCTTCTGGGAATATCTCTGTTGTATCTACATACTCACTTTTAAATGCAAATACAGGTATACCAACAGCAAGACTTTCTATTACTACTCTTGGTAAACCTTCGTGCTCTGATGTTAGTACAAATACTTTTGACCTTTTTATATATTTAAATGGATTTTTTTGAAAGCCTAAGAAATATACATCATCTTCAATATTGAGTTTTTTTATAAGTTTTTTTAAGTTTTCCTTATTTTTCTCATCCTCTTTTGTTCCACACATTCCTATAATAACCAGTTTTACATCTTTTATATTCTCTTTCACTTTTTTAAATACTTTTAAAAGTAAATCGTGTCTTTTCTGGTAATTAATTCTCCCTACATTTATTATAACTTTATATTTTTCAAATATTTCTCTATGTTCTGGTTGTATATCTTCTTTAGAAAGTTCTCTGATTTTTTTTAAATCAAAAGGATTATATATTACCTTTATTTTATCTTTCTTTATAAAAAATGCTTTTATAAGGTCTTTTTTTACAGCTTTTGATACGGCGATGATACAGTCTAGATTTTCGTAAATTATTTTTACCCATATCCTGTTTAGTAATTTTAGCAATCCTTTATTTTGTTTGAAGCTACTTGCATCCCTTACTATACCAATACATTTTGTTTCAACTTTTTTTCTAAATATTCCCTTTGCAAGAGATAAAGTTATATTTTGTGTGAGTATATTACTGAAAACAAAGTCAGGTTTTTCTTTTTTGATTATTTTTCTTAGAGCTAAATGTCTATTAAAGTCTCCTAAGGAAGCATTTATAGGAATTACTTCATATTTTACAGGTATTTCTTTTTCTTTTCTTTTATTGACTATTATTTTTAATTTATAACCTTTTTTTTCAAGGTATTCCATTAAGGTTAAAACAGAATATAACGAACCACCACTTGATATGTCCAAATTTTTCATATAAAAAAATATTTTCTCAGATTTATCACTTTTCAATTTCACCAGTAAGGTACATATCTATAATTTTGCACAAAGTATGTTCTAGTACCAGATGTACTTCCTGTATTCTTGCAGTGTTTTTGTGTGGAACTATGAATGCTTTGTCAACAATATCTTTTAATTTTCCTCCATCTTTACCAAGAAATCCTACAGTGAACATTCCAATTTTTGCGCCTGTTTTTACAGCTTCTATGACGTTTACTGAATTTCCACTTGTTGATATTCCTATTAATATATCTCCTTTTTCTCCAAGTGCTTCTACCTGTCTTGAAAAAACCTTATCAAATCCATAGTCATTTCCAATTGCTGTAAGAGCTGAAGTGTCTGTAGTTAAAGCTATTGCAGGAAAACCTTTTCTTTCAGCTTCAAACCTTCCTACTATTTCAGCAGCAAAATGCTGACTGTCTGCTGCACTTCCTCCATTTCCACATATTAGAACTTTATTACCATTTTCTAATCTTTTTGCCATCAAAATTCCAAGATTAACTATATCTTCTGCATACTGCAGAACAAATTCTTGTTTTAATCTGGCACTTTCGTTAAAGATGTCTATAACAAGATTTTCTAACGCCATTTTAAACTCCTTTTATTTTTATAATTCGTTCATTTTACTTTAAATCTTTTATTGTTGCTAAAATCCAGTATTGACAGCTATAATCATATTATAGATTATAAATATAAAAATTATAAAATTTGCAAGCTTTATAAAATAAAAATTAAACTGGAGAAATATAATGATAGATAAACAAAAAGTAGTAATAATAACAGGTGCTTCAAGGGGTATAGGGAAGGCTGTTGCACAGAAGTTTCTTTCTGAAGGCTTTTGTGTAGTAGGTGTTTCTCGTTCAAGACCAAAGTGTCAGCTTTCTCATCATATCAAAGCAGATATAACCAAAGACGAAGATAGGAAAAATATAATACAGCATGTGATATCTGAGTTTGGAAGGGTAGATATTCTTATAAATAATGCTGGAATTGGTATATATGATACATGGGAAGATATGGATATAAACCAGTTAAGAGAAGTGTTTGAAGTTGATTTTTTTGCGCCAGTACATCTGACAAAACTTGCCCTTCCATATATAAAGAAAGCTAAAGGAACTATTATAAATATATCTTCTGCTGCAGGTGAACTTAGTGTTCCTTATGAAAGTGGTTATACAGCTGCAAAGCATGCATTTCATGCTTTTTCTGAAACTTTAAGAATGGAGCTAAACCACTATGGAGTCAACGTAATAACAGTTACAGCAGGTAATATTAAAACAGGTTTTACTTTAAGTGCTAAGGGTTCAAAACATCCACCTCTTCTTCCTTTTGCTGGTAAAAGAAAAGAGCTGGCAGAAGAAATTTATAAAGCATACATAAAGAAGAAAGACAAAGTTATTTATCCTGGATGGTACAGGATTTTTATGTTTTACTCTAAAATCTTTCCTAAAGGTTATGAAAAAATAATAATGAGAATATGGGAAAGGAGTTTCGAAAAAAGAGAAGAGAAAATAAATTCTCAGAAAAAGGAGGCTATTTTTAACTCTTCTGGTTCATTTTTATCTATAAAAAAGGGTAGTGAACCTGAGTGATGGTTCGTTCGCTTTTTATTTTCGTTCTTTTATTGTTTGATTTGGTATATTCTGATGTTAATGAAAAAATTTATTTTATTTTAAACACACAGCACTACAATTTAGCTTATTTTATAGATGAGAAAAGAATAAATAATACAGATATTGTTTCATTAGGAGTTAAATCGTCAGATGGTATTTTTGAAGTTAAAAGTTTTTTAATTAAAGATAATAAAATTTTAGCAAAAATCTCTGGTTTTCCGGTTAAAATAACTGATAAATTTATATACTTTTATAATACTTACAGTTTTTTCAGATATTCTATTAAAGAAAAAGAAATAAAAAAACAAAAAAAATTAAATACTGATTTTTTTAAAAGAATACACAAAGAAAATCTTATAATAATAGATGATAAATATGTTTATCTGAAAAAAAATAGTTTAAATGTAAAAAGTGGGAACAAAACTACCGTAATCAATTTAAATATACCTTCATATCATACACTTACAGTTCTTGACTTTTATTATTGTAATGGAAGGCTTTTAGGTGTATTTCCTTTAATAGATGGAAAAACTATATATGCACTTATTGATTTACATAAGTATGTGGTTTTAAAGTATATGACTTTATCAAAAGATAATATGACAGCATTTTATGCGTGTGTAGATGATAAGCTTTTAGTCTATAAAAAAGGATTAAAATTTTTAGATTGGGAAGGGAGGTTTTATAATCTTCCTTTATATGAGGTTAAATAGTTTTGAGGTATATATATGAAATCTATAAATCTCAAGATACTGATTTTGGTGCTACTAATTAATTTTTTTTCGTATTCTAAGGAAAAGGCTAATCTTATAGAAAGACAAAAGTATATAATGGGAACATACATAACCATAAAACTTCCTCCAAAATATTCAAATCTTTTTAAACCTGCATTTGATATATTTAAACAGTTAGATAAAAAGTTTTCTCTATATATTCCAGATAGTGAGATTAATAAAATTAATAAAAATAGATGTGCCTTTGTATCAAAAGATACAGTAAACATAGTAAAAAAAGCTTTAGACATCTGCAAAAGAACAGATGGATATTTTAATATAGCTGTTGGGGGTATAACTTACGATATGTTTGGGTTTGGTACAGAAAAAGAAAAGATTCCATCAGAAAATAGTTTAAAAGCTTATTCAAATCTTCTATCTTGTGATGTAGTACAAATAAAAAATAATCGAATATGTATTATGAAAGAAGGAATAAAGTTAGACTTAGGAGGTATTGGAAAAGGATATGCTGTAGATAAAGTCGCCAGATTTTTTAAGAAAAATGATGTAAATGAGGGAATTATTCTAGCAAGTGGAGATATAAGATGTTTATCAGAGTGTGAGACTTTTATAAAAAATCCTTTTAATGAAGGTATTGTAATAAAGCTATTTTTAGACAAAGATACTTCAATTTCTACTAGTGGAAATTATGAAAGATTTATAAAAACTAAAAAATACAATCATCTTATAAATCCCAAAACAGGAAAACCTCAGGAAAATTTTGCTTCTATAACTGTTTTAACAAAAGCAGACAATACCATTGCTGATGCTTATTCTACCGCTATTTCTGTAATGTCTTTAGAGAAAGCTAAAAAATTTTTAAAAAATCATAAAAGTGTAGCTGGAATTTTAATAACAAATGACAGGAGAGTTTTTATAACTAAGAATATATATTCTTTTTCTAAGGTTGTTTTATTTTTTGAAGACTTTCCAGTAAAGATAATAGATTACTGATTTTTTAAAAAATTGTTTATTTTATATAAATCTTTCTTTTTAAAGGGAAACCATATACTGTTTGAGCTTACTTTTTGTGGATTTAGCATCTTTATAAGATTAGAAATTATTTCAGGTGATGTTTTATCTGAAAACTCTATGTAAGAAATTGGTTCATCTAATATAATTTTTCTTATCTTAAAATTAGAGGCTAATTTTTTTAATTTATAAACTTCAAGATACATTTTGAATATTTCTGGAAGTTCTAAATAAAATTCCTGTAAATAGTTTTTTATGCTTTCTATTTCTTCAACAGAAGAAGTATGGGATATTACTCTATAAAGATTTATCCTTTCTTCAGGAGAAGAAATAAAGTCTTCAGGTATGTATATATCAAATTTAACCTCTACATCTGTTTCTATATATTCTTCTCCTTTAGCTTCATTTATACTTTCTTTTAGAAGTTTTATATACATTTCAAATCCTAAGGATTTAATAAATCCACTTTGTTCTACACCGAATATGTTTCCAGGTCCTCTTATCTGCATGTCTTCAATTGATACTTTAAGTCCAGAACCTGGTCTTGTAAGCTTCATTATAGTAGAAAGTCTTTTTTCTGCTTTATGAGATATATTTTTGTCTACTAAAAGATAACAGTATGCCTGAATATTACCTCTACCAATTCTACCTCTTAAATGGTATAACTGTGCTAAACCGAAAAGTTCTGCATTTTCAACTATAAGTGTGTTTGCTGTAGGAATATCAATTCCTGTTTCTATAATAGATGTGGCTACGAGTATATCAATTTCTTTATTTATAAACTTTAAAAACACATTTTCTATCTGAGAAGGTTTCATTTTTCCATGGGCAAAAGCTACTTTTGCCTCTTTAAACATATCTTGTATTTCTTTAGCTTTTTCTTCTATAGTTTCTATTTTGTTGTGTAAATAAAATACCTGTCCATTTCTATTTAGTTCATACTGTATAGCCTTTTTGATAATATCAGTGTTATACATACTTACAAATGTTTTTGTTTCAATTCTTCCTTCAGGAGGTGTGTTTATAACAGATATATCCTTTAGGCCACTTAAAGCCATATTTAATGTTCTTGGAATAGGTGTAGCTGTAATATAAAGAGTGTCTATATCTTTCTTTAAACTTTTTAGTTTTTCCTTTGCTCTTACGCCAAACCTATGTTCTTCATCTATAACTAAAAGACCTAAATTTTTAAACTCTGGATTGGTATATAGGATTTTATGTGTAGCGATAAGAACATCTATTTTTCCGGTTTTTAATTTTTCTAATATTTCCTTTTGTTGTTTTTTTGTTTTTGTTCTTGATAAGTTTTCTACTATTAATCCATATGGTTCTAACCTTTCTTTTAGTCTTTTATAATGTTGGAATGCAAGTACTGTTGTTGGAACGAGTACTACAGCTTGTTTTCCATTTACTGCTGTAATAAATATAGCTCTCACAGCAACCTCAGTTTTTCCAAAACCAACATCTCCACATAGTATCCTTTCCATAGGTTTATCAGAAGAAAGGTCTTTTTTTATCTCTTTTATAGCTTTTATCTGGTCTAGTGTTTCCACAAATGGAAAATCTCTTTCAAACTGAAAAATAAGTTCATTATCCACTTCAAGTGGCTTTCTATAACAGCTTTTTCTTTCTGAATACAGCTTTATTAATTCTTTTGCTATACTTTTTAATGATTTTTTTACTTTTTTCTTTAGATTTTTCCATGATGTACCGCCTATTTTGTCTAACTGTATACTTCCTTTTGCTTTGTACTTATGAATTTTTTCAAAATGTAGTGAAGATACATATATCTTTTCATTATTTGCATACTCTAAAATAATAAAATCGTATATTTTTCCTCTTATTTCTCTTGTTTCTATTCCTCTATATATTCCAATTCCATAATCTTCATGAACGATATAATCTCCTTCTCTTAATGGTTCAATTTCTAACTCTATCTTTTTTTCTTCAGTAGATATAAAAGCTATTTTCTCTTCCTTAAGATACAGTTCTCTTTTTAGTGGAAGTTTTATCTTTTTATAAGAGCTGTCATATTTTGTAGATACTTTACTGTTTTCTGTATTTGATGAAAAATATATCTGGTTTTTTGAAAGTTTTTTATAAAAATCTAACGAAATAATACTAAAATCTTTTATAAAATCTTCAATTAATATGAAATTACTTAAATCAAACTCTGGAATATCGCTTTCTTTTAATGGTAGGTCGTAAAGAGGATATACATCAATCTCATCTATTTTCTTTTTTGTTTCAAACTTTGACCTTAGAAATAAATTTTCTACAATATCACCAAAAAAGTCTATATCGACTATACCAATAAAAGGAACATATACAGATAAGTAATTTCCTCTGATGCTAAATTCACCTTCGTTCTCTATATAATCTTCTTTTATATATCCAAGCTCAAATAACCTTTTTATTAAAAAATCTCTTTCAATTTCTACTTTT
>JALSSG010000197.1 GCA_026984355.1 Hydrogenothermaceae bacterium | reverse complement strand
AGGAAGAACAGATATAGACCTTACTACAGAACCTTTAGGTAAAGACCCTAATGGAAATCCAGTTTATTTAAAAGACATATGGCCATCTCAAGATGAGATAAATGAAATTATGAATCAAGTACTAACGCCAGAAGTATTTAAAGAGAAGTATGAAGGTGTTCTTGAAGGAGATGAATACTGGCAAGGATTAGAAGCACCTACAGGAGAAACATATGAGTGGGATCCTAACTCAACATATATAAGAAAACCACCATATTTTGATAACTTTACTATAGAAGTTCAACCACCTAAGGATATAAAAGGTGCAAGGGTATTAGAGCTTCTTGGTGATTCTGTAACAACAGACCATATATCTCCAGCTGGAAAAATACCTGTAGATTATCCTGCTGGAAAATATTTAATAGAACATGGAGTAAAACCTGAAGAATTTAACTCTTACGGTGCAAGAAGAGGAAACCATGAAGTAATGGTAAGAGGAACATTTGCTAATGTAAGAATAAAAAATAAACTTGTTGCTCCAAAGGAAGGTGGATATACTTTAAAATTCCCAGAGAAAGAAGAGATGTTTGTATATGATGCAGCAGTTAAGTATGCACAGGAAGGAACACCTCTTGTTGTGCTAGCAGGAAAAGAGTATGGTACAGGTTCATCAAGGGACTGGGCAGCAAAAGGAACACAGCTATTAGGTGTTAAAGCCGTTATAGTCAAATCTTTTGAGAGAATACATAGGTCTAACCTTGTTGGAATGGGTGTTTTACCTCTTGTTTTCAAAGAAGGAGAAGGATGGGAAGAACTTGGACTTGATGGCTCAGAAGTATATGAAATTATAGGTGTTGAAGATATGAAACCTGGAAAAGAGCTTACTGTAAGAGCAACAAAAGAAAATGGAGAAGTAGTAGAATTTAATGTTATCTCAAGATTGGATACAGTTGTAGATGTTGAATATTTCAAAAATGGTGGAATTTTACCACTTGTTCTTAGAAAGATAGCTACTTCTTAAACTAAATAGGGGCTATATGCCCCTTTTCCTTCCTATAAAACTCCTTTTAGAGTAAAATAATATCTGTTTATACCTTTTTGTATAATTTGGGGTAAATTTTGAGGTTATCAGGATTTTTAATTTCATTAATCTTTATGTTAAGTATCAGTTTTAACTCTTTCTCACAGATAAATTTCTGGGAAAACTCTGTAGAGAAAGAAGATAACGTTGATTTATTTGAAGCTGTAGGTTTTCAAATAGAAAATGATTCATGGATGGACAAATATTTTCTTGTGCCAAGAATAAATCTTTTGCCAATATTAAAAGCCCATGCTTCAGAGATAGGTATTACTTTGGAGCAGATAGAAGAAATAAGAAGCTTTTATGAGGAATTCCATCCAGAGATGGTAAAAAAAGCAAAAGAAGTAGAAAAATTACAAAAGGAATTAACAAAACTTGTTTTAGACAAAGGTTCTCCAAAAAAAATAAAAGAACTTGTTATAAATATAGCAAAGCTAAAAGCAGAGCTAACAGTATATAATATAAAACTTGTGAAAGTTATAAAAAATACTCTAACAGAAGAGCAATTCAAAAAGCTACTTACATATTATGAAAAAAGTATTATATAAGGAGTTCAGATGTTTGATAAAATCGCAAAATCCAAAACATTAAAATTTGTCCTTTTTATAACAGCATTTGCTTTTGTAGGGACAGGTCTTGTAGCTCTTGTAGTTTATAAAATTGCAGGTGGAGCAATAACAGGAGCTGCTGTAGTAAATGGAAAGGAAATTTCCTTTCAGGAACTTCAAAGAGAGTATGAAAATATTGCAAACAATCTAGAAGCTCAAGGTGTAGATTTGGCTTCAATGAAAAAGATTATAT
>JALSSG010000196.1 GCA_026984355.1 Hydrogenothermaceae bacterium | reverse complement strand
TTTTATTTAAGAAAATCTCAGTAATTTCTGTAGGAAATGGGAACACTATAGTTTTAGCATTATTCTGACCAATTGTACTTAAAGTTTCTAAATATCTAAGCTGAACAGATATAGGATTTCTTGCTAAAAGCTCTGCAGCTTCAACAAGTTTCTGAGCTGCCTGATACTCTGCTTCTGCAGCAATAATCTTTGCTCTTCTTTCTCTTTCTGCTTCTGCCTGTCTTGCCATTGCTTTTACTAGCTCTTCAGGAAGGTCTATCCTTTTTAGCTCAACAGAAACAACCTTTACACCCCATGCATCTGTTTCTCTATCTATAATTTCTTGAAGTTTATGATTTATTTTTTCTCTTTCAGATAAAAGCTCATCAAGTTCTGCTTGACCGCATACGCTTCTTAAAGTAGTTTGAGATATTTGAGAAGTTGCATAATAGTAATCTTCAACATTAACTATAGCTTTTACAGGGTCTACAACTCTAAAATAAACTACTGCATCTACCTTAACAGAAACATTATCTTTTGTAATTACGTCCTGTGTGGGAACATCAAGAGTGACAACTCTTAAAGACACTCTAACCATTTTATCTATTAAAGGAATAAGAATAATTACACCTGGACCTTTAGCTCCTATCACTCTACCAAGACGAAATATAACTCCTCTTTCATACTCAGGAAGAATTCTTATAGCTGAAGCTAATATGATTATTAAAAAGACTAAACCAGCTATTATTCCTATATTCATATTAAAACCTCCAATAAATTTAAAAATAACAGGAATCAAATCACTACCATATATAAAAAGCAAATAAACAATACCAAAAATTAATATTGGTAATAAGTCTCTAAAAATCTTCATAACCTTACCTGTTTACAGTTTCATCTATCCATTTTAAATAATCATTTGAGCCTTTTATTATAGGCATTGCTATAATCTCTGGTACAGAGTAAGGATGGTTCTTTTTAACTTCTTCTTCTAATTTTTCAAACAAATCAGCCCTTGTTTTTATAATCATAAGACTTTCATTATCTCTTTCAATATTACCTTGCCAAAAATATATAGAGTATATTTTATCAACTATGTTGACACACGCAGCCAGTTTATTGTTAACAAGATAATCAGCTAACTTTTTTGCTGTTTCATAATCAGGTGTGGTTATATATACCACGATATAATCCATTTCAACAGACTCCTTAATTTTTTTATTTGTATAATAATTTATTAAAAGATTTTAAAGGAGTATAGATGAAAAAGAAACATCTACCGTTAGAAAAAGATGTAGACATAGAATTTGAATATAAGATTTATATGTTCCTTGATTATCTAAAAAAATACTCAAAGCTTCTAATAGCTTTTGCTGTTTTAATTTTTCTGTCAATAGTAGCTTTTTTTTATTACCAGAAAGAAAAAGAAAAAACTTATAATCAAGCTTCGGCAATTATTTATGACATTGGTGAACTTTATGCTCAAAAAAAATATGATGATGCAATAAAACTTATAAAGAGTTTTAAACAACAATTTTCTGATACCCCTTATATAAAAATTGCCCTATCATATGAGCTGTTAATTTCTAAAGAAAAAAATGAAAACTCTGATAAGCAAAAACCTATAGCAAAAAACATTAAACAAAAGTTAGAAACAAAACAGCTAAAATCTGCATTTACAGAATTTGATGGTTATTTAAGTTATGATATGGATAAATTTCAAGAAGCAGTAAACACTCTTAACAAAGTAAAAAAAGAGCACTTTAATTATCTTTCTGCAACGCTCCTGAAAGCGTTTGCATTGAAAAAGATTGGTAAAGAAAAAGAAGCAAAATCTTTGTTTGAGGAGATAAGCGAAACATCTGCATACCAATACTTTAAACTTGTT
>JALSSG010000195.1 GCA_026984355.1 Hydrogenothermaceae bacterium | reverse complement strand
ATTTATCTTTATCATTGCTTGATTTTTTCCATTTCTTAAATAGTAGTGTCTTACAAGACCATTAAAATCAAATGGAGCTGGAGTACCAACATATAGTACATAGTTTTCAACTTCTCTAACTGTTTTAATATATGAAGCTATATCTTTTACTACATCGTAAGTTCCTTGAAGAGTTGTCCCTTCTGGCATATCAAGAACTACAAAAAGTTCACTTTTATTATCATAAGGTAGCATTTTTACAAGGACTATCCTACTTACAAGTAAACCTACAGAAATTGCCATTAATAAGCCTATAAGTCCTAAAAATAACCATCTTTTTAGTCTACTTTCAAATAATGGTAGATATATTTTTTCCAGTAAGAGAGATATAATTCCTGCTCTTGCCTCAAATTCTTTTGCCTTTTCTTCTGCTGGTTTAGGTTTGTGAACCTTTTTTAACAATCTAAGAGCCATATAAGGTGTCAATATGAAAGCAACTATCATGGAGAAGAACATAGCAACAGAAGCATTAATAGGTATAGGTCTCATATAAGGACCCATCATACCAGAAACAAATGCCATTGGCATTAGAGCAACAATAACTGTAAATGTTGCTAATATTGTAGGGTTTCCTACCTCATCTGTAGCCTTTACTGCAGCTACTTCTGGGTCTTCTTCTTTTCCTTCTTCAAACCATCTATGGATATTTTCTATAACAACAATAGCATCATCAACCAATATACCTATAGCAAAGATTAGAGCAAAAAGAGTAACCCTATTAAGTGTAAATCCATACATTTCACTAAGGAATAAAGCTATAGATAGTGTAGTAGGAACTGTAAATGCTACAATTATTGCTTCTTTCCATCCAAGTGCAAACGCTATAAGAAGTACAACAGAGAATGTAGCAATGAGAAGGTGTTCAATAAGTTCCATTGCTTTTTCATTAGCAGTTTCACCATAGTTTCTTGTGATTTTTACGTGTATATCATGAGGTATGACTTCACCTTCCATCTCTTTTAGTTTTTCTATGATTTTTTCTGCTATAACTACAGCATTACTGCCTTTTTTCTTAGCTACTGCAATAGTTACAGCATTATATAGTTTGTTAATATCTCCTTCTCCCTGTGGTCCCCATCCGAACTGAACATAATTATCTATTTCACCTTCGCCTTCTACAACAGTAGCAACG
This sequence comes from Hydrogenothermaceae bacterium, assembly GCA_026984355.1. Lineage (GTDB taxonomy): Bacteria > Aquificota > Aquificia > Aquificales > Hydrogenothermaceae > JAADDZ01. Next base: position 37,546 of record JALSSG010000195.1, on the reverse strand, counting down.
TCTTTTAAATATATTGGTCTGTTATGATAAACAGTAACGATAAGATTTTCTATATCTCTTTTATTTTTAAAGAACTTACCAGCTCTAAGCTTAAATCTATAGTTTGTTTTGTCAAACTCTCCTGCAACTAAAGATACATTAGCAGTTTTTATAGCTTCAACTAATTGCGGAAGTAATATTTTGTAAGCATTTAACTTTGCTGGGTCAAAGTATATAATGTACTTTTTTGATTCTGAGCCAAGAATAAAAGACCTTGAAACATTAGTTAATTTCTTAACCTCATCTTCCACTACTTCTGCTACTCTTCTTATTTCATAAGATGTATACTTATCACTATATAAAGTAATTGCTAAAATAGGCACGTCGTTAATTGAATAGTCCTGTACTATTGGATTTAAAGCTCCTGGAGGCATTTTATGGTAGTTTGACATCAGTTTACTATAAAGTCTAACGAGGGCATATTCTGGGTCTGTTCCTACAAAAAATCTTACTGTGGTCATACCAAATCCTTCACCAGCATAAGAATAAACGTATTCTACTCCTGGTATTTCCCACATAAGTTTTTCTAATGGTTTTACTACGAGCTGGTTAATTTCTCTGGCTTCTCCTCCAGGGAAAGGTACTAATATGTCAATCATAGGAACCACAATCTGTGGTTCTTCTTCTTTAGGTGTGGTAATTACTGCAAATATACCTAGTAAAATTGCTGTAAGACCTAATATTGGAGTTAATTTAGATTTTATGAAAAACTTAGCTATACTTCCTGCTATCCCTAATTTCATTCTTATCCTCCCAACTTACATCCATCACAGGCTTTTTCTACATTTCTTATTATGATTACATCACCTTCTTCTAAGCCTGCTATAACCTCAACTTCATTTCCATAATCCTCTCCAAGTTTTACATAGGTTAATCTTATGATGTTATCAGTTCCAACTTTATATACAGCTTTTAATTGATTCCATTCTATGACAGCAGACTTAGGAATTATTATTTTTTCTCTACCTTTTATTGTAAGATTTAATACTCCATACATACCTGATGATAAACCTTTTAGCTGAGGTATTTTCACTTTTATGGAGAAACTTCTATTTTTAGGGTCTATATTTGGATTTAATTCAATGATTTTTCCTTTTACAGTTTTTCCAAGATTAACTATGTGTACTGTTACTTCTTGACCAAGTTTTACATATGGAAGTAAAGATTCATCAAGTTGAGCATAGTATACAAAATCTGTATTTCCTATAACAAATATAGGATACCCTGGAGTAGCCATATCTCCTACATCTTTTAGTTTTTTAAGGACATATCCATCAAATGGTGACCTTACAATGGTATAACTTAACATTACTTTTGCTAGTTTTAATTGGGCTCTTACTTGTTTTTCTTTAGCATCTAACTGTTTTAGTTTTGCAATAATCGCATCTAGTTGTGATTTTGCACCAATCATTTTGGTTTCTATCTCTTCTAATTGCTGTTTTGATATGGAGTTTTGAAGGTACAGATTTTTAAATCTTTCATAAGTTCTTTTTGCAAATCTATATGCCTGTTCTGCTGCTCTTTTACCTGCTAAAGCTTCCTGTCTAGCTTTGGCTATTTCTTCTAATCCTGCTTCTGCCTGTTTTATTCTTTGTACAATATCACTATCATCTAATATTGCCAGTATCTGACCTTTTTTTACAAAATCTCCTTCATCTACTTCTATTCTTTCAATTTCTGCCATAATTTTTGTAGCTACTTTTGCATTCTCATCTGAAGTTATCATACCGTCAGCTTGATATAATTCAGGAAGTCTAACAGTTTGGATTTTCATAGTTTCAACACCTGTAACTACTTTTATATTCTTTAACTCTTCTCCTGGTGGTACTTTTTCATTAAAGAATCCTGCAAGCCATAATACGAAAAATGCTACTGGTATAAAGAATATGATTAAAAATCTAAGTATTTTCTTCATTGCTCAAAACCCTCCATAAGCATTCCTGATTGATATTTAAGTTCTAAGACTGCAACCTGACAATCATGATTTGCTTTAGCATAATCAAATTTGATTTTATCATACATTGTTTGTGTATCCAGTAAATCAATTATAGATACCAATTGATTTCTATAGCTATTTTCTGTAATTTTAAGTACTTCTTTTGCATAGTTTAGATTTTCTTTAGCTGTCATGAGTTTTTTTCTATGTATTAGCATTTGTTCATATGCTTTGTATACATTAAATTTTATAAACTCCTCAAATCCCTTTTCTCCATGTCTATATCTTTTATAAGTTGACTTTGCTGCTTTATATTTATAAACCCTTTGAAGACCATTAAATACTACCCAATCAAGACCAATACCATATGTATGGTATCCGGTTCTTCTATCTACTCTTCCAAGCACATTACTAAATGTTTCATAGTTATAAAACAATCCTACTTCCGGTTTAAAGGCTGCAAGTTGCATTTTTATCATATCCTTGGAGATATCTACTTTTTTTCTCATAGCTATAAGGTCTGACCTGTGCTTCATTGCATAATCCTGGTAATAGGTAACAGGTTGTTTTACTGTTTCACATATCAACCTTCCCTGTACATCTATGTCTCTCGGGTCTAAATTTTCCATGCCCATAGCAAGCAACAAGCCTCTTTTAGCTATGAGATAGTTATTTTTTGCTTCTGTAATTCTACTTCTTGCTTCCAGCATATAAACCTTTGCTCTTAGCACATCAGCAAAAACTGCAAGTCCATTTTGATGCATTTGTAGAGCTGTTCTATAGTGTCTCTCTGCTGCTTTATATGCCTGTCTGGCTAGCTCTATAGCTTCCTTTGCCAAAAGTGCTCCATAAAATGCTTTTGAAGTATCGTATATAGCTTTTTCTTTAGACCTTGTTAGTTCTCTTTTTGTTGCTAAATAATCCTTTTTCCTTATTCCAAGACCAGTAAGTAGCTTTCCACCTGTATATAAAGGTTGTTTAACTTCAAACTTAATAGAAAAATTACCAGTCCATGGATAGTCTGGTTCTGACTTTATTATTTCATATCCCTGTTGAAAATCAGGTAGCACATCTCCAAAAAACCCACCAAATACTGGAAATCCTTCTATAAATGTTCCAAATCCCATATTAGGAATCTGAAGAAGAACTTTAGCATCTCTCATGTCCATATATCTACCAAAAGTTTTCAAACTAACATCTTTTTGCAAAACTTTATAGAAAGCTCCCCATCCAGGGTTATTTGTTTTTAGTGCAAGCATAGAAAAGGTTATTTTAGGAAATAGATTTCCAAAAACAGCTTTGTATTCGTATTTTTTAGACTTTACTTCCTTTTCTTTAGCTTTTAGTTCATAGTTATGTTTTAGAGCCTGATTTATAGCTTCTTCTAACGTTAACTTTACTGGTGAAACTCTGTGTACTCTATTTTGTTTCTGTTGGGCAACAGATATTCCGCTAAATATTAGGGCTACAAAAAGTAAAAATGCCCAATTCCGCTTCATCTTATAAACCTCCAGCGTGTTAAGAAACATCTTTCGATGTTTCTATATAATATTAGCATATTCTTATATTCTTTACAATACTTTTTTATACTTAGTTAACATTATTTATTCAAACTAGCATAAATCATTGTTTGAGAAAAAACAATATTATTCGGTTATTATAATTCTGACCTTTAATGATTAACATCATAAAATAAGGTTATTATTAATAATATATATTCGAATAATAAAATGTAAAGGATTTTGAGGTACTTATGGAGATTTTATTACCTGTTGCAGGAGTAAAAGTTAATGTATTTATTGTTTTAGCTCTTGGTCTGTTTGTAGGTTTCTTATCAGGATTACTTGGAATTGGGGGAGGTATTATTTTAAATCCTGCTCTTATAAAACTTGGCATTCCTCCTATTGTTACAGTTGGAACTTCTGTTTCTCAGATGGTAGGAGCTACAGTTTCAGGTTTCTTAGCTCACTTAAAGCTTAAAAATATTGATGTAAAGCTTGGGATTTATATGGTTGTATCAGGTTTTATCGGTGGAGGTGTAGGTGTATATATCACAAGAGTACTGGAAGATATGGGAATGTTTAGAGAGGTTTTACTTGGACTGTATTCTTTTTACTTAGGTTTTACTGGAATAACTATGCTAGTAGATGTGATTAAAGGGAAGAAAGAGAAAAAACAGTCTAAATTACTGACTGCATTGTCAAATCTTCCATTAAAAGTTTCTTTTGCTTCAGGGACTTTTTCTATATTTATTCCAGTAGGAATAGGTTTTGTTGCTGGTTTTTTAGCTGCTATCATGGGAGTTGGAGGTGGCTTTGTAATCATTCCTGCACTGATTTATCTGGCTGGTTTTCCTGTACATAAAGCTGTTGGGATGAGTTTGTTTCAGATGATTTTTGTTACATCTTTTCTTACTTATTTTCATGCAACAGTAAACTATGGTGTGGATATTGTCTTAAGTTTACTGCTTATGTTTGGTTCTTCATTTGGAGCAGTTTTTGGAGCTGCTTTTGGACAGAAGATAAAAAAAGAGTACACAAAATTAATTCTTGCAATAATAGTTACTGCTGTTGCAGGGCTTAGTATGTATCAGTTATTCTTTGAAAAGAAAGAGGTTGTTAAGGTAGGTATAGATATCCTTCAAAATAATCTTATCGCAAAATTCGCATATGAACATCCATCAATGTATGGAATTTTAACAATTGTTGTAAGTATAATCTTTGGAGCTATAATTAGTATGCTTACACATAGACTAAAGGTTTATATTGAAATAAAGCTTGAGCAATTAAAAAGGTAAACATATATTGAGAGTTGGCTGGATAGAGTTTTATAATACACTTCCTTTTAAAAGTGCTGTTTTAAAAAAGGATTTTACTATAGTTAAAGGTGTACCTTCTTTTATAAACAATCTTATTTATAATGGTAATGTTGATATTGGTATTATTTCTTCTGGAGAGTATATACAACACTTTGATAAATATTTTATTTTGCCAGATATATCTATAAGCTCTTATAAAGATGTTTATTCTGTGGTTCTTGTATCAGATGTTCCAATTGAAGATATACAGTATGTGTGTCTTTCTAAGGATTCAAAAACATCTAATTTTTTAATACAGGTTATTTTTAATAAGTTTTTCCAAAGGAAAATAAGGTTTGGTTTCTCTGATGAATTTTTAAAATGTGGAACTGTTTTAATAGGAAATAAAGCTTTAGAATATAAAAATAGATATAAATACGTTTATGACTTGTCTAAGATATGGTTTTCATATACTAAACTTCCTTTTGTTTTTGCTTTGTGGTGTGTAAGAAAAGATTTTTACGAAAAACATCCTCAAAAAGTGAATATTTTTAAGAATAAATTAAAAAGCAGTGTAAAAAGTTTTTTTAAAGAAGAAATAAGTACATATCCTGATAATATTAAAACTTATTTGGAAAATCTTGATTTTTCACTTAGTAAAGAGCATATTTTAAGTCTTAAACTTTTTTCTTCGTATTTACATGAGTTAAACCTTATAAAAGATTTACCTGAATTTAATTTTATTAAAAGTTAGTTATGGAAAAGTTAAAAACAAAAGATGGAAGTGAAACATTGTTTAATCCTTTATTTAAAGAGGCATACCATTCTATTAAAGCTGGAGCATTTACAGAAAGCTTATATAAGTTTGTTTATCCATGTGGTATAGATAAACTGGCTGAAAGAAAAAATAGTATAAAGATTTTAGATGTTGGTTTTGGCCTTGGTTATAACGTTGCATCTGCTGTATATGTAGCAAGTCAGACAGATAAAAACTCAAAGCTAGATATCATTTCTGTGGAAATAGATGAAAGTATTCTTACTAAATTAAATTTAGTTAACTATCCTTTACAGCTAAAGCCTATAATAAAAGAAATTTTAAAGGGAAAGGTTTCTGAGTTTAAAATAGGTAAAGAAACATATAAGGTTTATGAAGCTAACAGTAATAAATTTTCTTTAAAAATAATATTTGGGGATGGTAGGAATATACTAAAAAATCTTGCTGAGGAAAGATATTTGTTTGATGCTGTTTTTTATGATGCCTTTTCTCCAAAGGTGAATGCTGAAATGTGGACTTTAGATATTTTTAATATTGTTTTTAAACTTATGACAAAAGAAGCCATTTTAGCTACATATAGCGCAGCTTTATCTGTTAGAAAAGCATTGTTAGATGTAGGTTTTAAAATTGGGCTTGTAGAACCTGTTGGTAGGAAAAGTTATTCAACAGTTGCTACAAAAGGAGGAGAAATCCCTCCTTTACCAGAAAAAGAAAAAATAAGAATAAAAACATCCCCTTATGCTTGTGTAATGAGAGATAAAACTTTATCTACACCTAGAGAGATTATATATAATAACTGGCTAAAAGAAGTAGAGATGAGAAAAAAGCTATTCCCTCAAAGCCTTTAATACTATATTATCAAATTCAAGTGCTTTTTGAATATTCCCAGTGTGTTTAAATGGTATTTCCCCTGTTATAGTAGCACCTGGAAAGAGGTTATTATTTACTTCTTCTACTTTTACCTCTACTACAGATACTGGAAATGATAGTTCTTCTATTTTCTCTTTTGTTATATTTGCTGTACCTGATATGCTTGCAGCAATATCTGGTCCAAAGACTTCTATGCATACATTTGGATTTCCTTTTATATTCTCTGCAGTTCTTGAGTTAGAGCTAATAGCAAATCTTATAGTTTCTTCATCTACAGCAATAAGCCATGATACAAAGGTAGTGTAAGGTTTATTATCAGGACTTACTGTAGCAACTACAGAAGGAGTTAATTCCTTTAACAAGTCCAGAAGATTTTTATCTAATTTATCCATAATATTCCTCCAGTTTTAAGTTTGATAGTTAAATAATACCTTATTTTAACTGGAGGATACAGGTTCAAGTTGTATTTTTTCTATATTTGTTTTAGCCTGACTTATTGGAACTACCCCTCTTTCTGCAATTTTTTCATCTACTCTTTTTGGTTTTAAAACCTTTAGTATATATTCCATAGCTTTAAACGTTTTTTCTTTACCACCACATGTGTAAACATCTATTGCTGCATATCCATGTTCAGGCCATGTATGGATAGATATATGAGATTCTTCTAAAAGGATGATGCCTGTTGCTCCGTGAGGGTAAAATTGGTGAAAGTGTGATGATAGTTTGCTTAAATCTGCGTACTTAACAGCACCTTCTAAAAGTGCTTTTACGTCTTCTACATGGTCAATTTTATCGAACTCTACTCCATATAAGTCCGCTAAGATATGCAGTCCGAGGGTTTTTTCCATTTTCTATCCTCCTTTCTTTTTTTTCTGAAGATGTTCGGGCTAATACTGCCCATGACGAAAAAACCTCCTGTAAGGTTATTAATTATTCTAGGATTGAGAAAAAACATTATAATACAAAACTATATTTAATTTCAATAAAAATCTTGCAAAAATTTATAATATTAGAATTTTTTAAATTTGCAAATTTTTCTGTTTAAAATATGTAAAATATTCAAAAAAGGATTGAAAAGAGGTTTATTTAATGGATGAAAAACTATTATCTGCTCACGGTCTTTCTTTACAAGAGTATAAGAGGATTGTTCAATTAATTGGTAGAGAGCCTAATGAAGTAGAGCTTGGAATATTTGGAGCTTTGTGGAGTGAACACTGTTCTTATAAATCTTCTAAACCTTTTTTAAAGGTTTTTCCTACTGAAGCTCCCTGGGTTTTACAGGGACCTGGTGAAAATGCTGGTGTTGTTGAGATAGATGACAAATATGCAGTTGCTTTTAAAATAGAAAGTCATAATCACCCATCTTATATAGAACCTTTTCACGGAGCTGCTACAGGGGTTGGGGGTATTATAAGAGATATACTTTCTATGGGAGCAAGACCAATATGTGCTTTTGATAGTTTAAGGTTTGGAGACCCAAGAAATGATGGAAAAAGAAAGGCTATAAAAGATAGTAAACCTTTGGTTCATGGCGTAGTTAAAGGTATAGGATTTTATGGAAACTGTATTGGGGTACCTACAGTAGGTGGAGAAGTTGTTTTTGATGAGGTTTATGCAGGTAATCCTTTGGTGAATGCTTTTTGCTTAGGTATTCTTAAGAAGGATAAGATTTTCAGGGCAAAAGCTACAAAAATAGGTCAAAAGATGGTGATGGTTGGTTCTGCAACAGGTAGAGACGGAATTCATGGAGCTACTATGGCTTCTGCAGAATTTTCTGAAGAAACAGAGGAAAAAAGACCAAATGTTCAGATAGGAGACCCATTTTTTGGTAAAAGGTTAATAGAGTGTACATTAGAAGTTATGGAAAAAAATTTAATAGTAGGTTGTCAGGATTTTGGTGCGGCTGGTCTTGCTGGTTCAACGTCAGAGTTTGGTTCTAAATCAAAAATGGGTGTAAAGATATATTTAGAGAATGTTCCTCTTAGAGAAGAGGGTATGACTCCTTATGAAATTTTACTTTCAGAATCACAGGAAAGAATGCTGTATGCAGTAGATGAGGATAAAGTAGATAAAGTGATAAAAATAGCTAAATGGTATGGACTTGAGGCTGCAGTTATAGGAGAAACAACAGATACTAACAGAATGGAGGTATTTTATAAAGGTGAGAAAGTAGCAGATTTACCTATATCAGCTATTGTTGATAATGCTCCTGTTTATAACAGACCAAGAAAAAAACCAGAATATATAGAAAAAACAAAAGTGTTTAATCAAAATTTATTACCGGAAGTTAATCTAAAAGACAGCATAAAAAGGGTTATATCTTCGCCTACAATAGCAAAAAAAGAATGGGTTTATAGACAGTATGACCATGAGGTTGGGATAAATACAGTTGTTAAGCCGGGAAGTGATAGTGCTATTTTAAGAATAAAATGGTCTGTAAAACCTGAAATAAAAAGTGAAAAAGCTATAGCAATATCTTCAGATGGAAATGGTAGATGGGTTTATTTAGACCCATATGAAGGTGGCAAAAGGGTTGTTGTAGAAGCTGTTAGAAATTTATATATTACAGGAGCAAAGCCTTTAGCTATTACAGACTGCTTGAATTGGGGAAATCCGGAAAATCCAGAAATTATGTGGCAGTTTGAACAAGCTACAAAAGGAATGGCTGAAGCATGTAAATATCTAAATGTTCCAGTTATAAGTGGTAATGTATCACTTTATAATGAAACTGTTATAGAAAATGAAAGAAAAAATATATATCCAACTCCAATAGTTGTTGCTGTAGGTGTTCTTGATAGTCCACAGGAGGCTATATCATCTTTTTATCAAAATCCTGAGGACATAATCATCCTTATAGGAGAAGTAAATAAGGAACCAACTATAAATGGAAGTGAGTATTTAAAAGAGATACACAATAAAGTTGAGGGAGCTATACCTCCTGTAAATCTTGAGTTAGAGTTAAAACTATCAAACTTTTTTAGAGAAAACAGGTCTATTATAAAATCAGCTCATGATGTATCTGATGGTGGTTTAATAACATCTCTTTTAGAATCAGCTTTTTCAGAAGAAAATACATTTGGAATAGATGTTAATATAGAGACTAATTATAGACCAGATTTTGAACTATTTGATGAGATGAGAACTCTTATAGTTTTAACAGTTTCTAAAGAAAATCTTGAGGATTTTATACAAAGGCTAGAAAATAGTCAGATTGCTTATAAAATTTTAGGTAAAGTTATAAAAGAACCTTATTTAAATTTGAAGATAGGTAAGTACGAAATAAGAGAAGATATGGAAACGTTGAGAAAGTTGTGGGAAAGTACGTTGCCTTCAATGCTGGAATAAGATATTACCCGCTAGAAGCGGGCAAGCTTTAAAGTAGTTTATCTATTATATGTAAAATTCCATTTGAACAGGGGACATTAGCTAACTTTACCTGTGCATCATTTACATATACTATTATTTTGCCAGCTTCAATATCTAATTCTAAATCGTAATCATCTTTTATTTCACAGCTTACTTTGATACTAAGCTCATCTCCACTTAATGATTTTACCTTCCCACGTTCTATAAGCTCTTTTATTTTGTATTCACCGCTTACCATATGCCTTCTTAAAATTTTTCTTGCCAGTACTGGGTCCTCAAGAGCTTTTTCAAATTCTTCTATTTTTTCTTTTGAACTTAAGTCTATAGCTTCATCAAAAGGAACAAAAACAGTATATGGACCTCCAGTAATTAGCTCTTCTTTTATTCCTGTTGCTTCTATCAGCTGTATAAATTTTGGAAAAGCTCCTCCTTCTAAAAGTCTTTCAAATATATTTGAAGGATGTTCTCCAAAGCCAAATTTTTCCATTATTTCCTCCTTTTTGAAAATTTTTATATAATGATATTACATTTTTATTATAAATGGATTAAATGCTTTTGTTGCTATTATAACGTTATCTCCAACATTTAGGTCTTTTATCTCTTCTTCTACAGCAACAACCTTTATTATGTTATTTCCTATTAGAACAGATATTACATAAACTATATCTTCTTTCTCAATTTTTATAATTTGCCCTGTTAGTTTTACTTTTCCACTTAGTTTTTCCTGGATAAAAACATCTTCTGGCTTTCCACTTTTGATAATTTTTCCATTAGATAACACAAATACTCTATCTGATAACTTAAATATTTCAGAAAAATCATGACTTACCAATATAGTAGTTAGCTGAAACTCTTTATGTATTTTTTTTATCTCTTCTTGAAATTTTAGTCTTGTGTCCAAATCAAGAGCTGACAGAGGCTCATCAAGAAGAAGAATATCAGGTTTTCTTGCTATTGCTCTTGCTATAGCTACTTTTTGTTTTTGTCCTCCTGATAGTTTATCTGGTTTTTGATGTTTTAAATGTTTTAGTTGCATAGTTTCTAAAATGCTATCTAAAAATTCTTGATTTTGTTTATCCATTGCAAACTTTATATTTTCTTCTACAGTCATATTTGGGAATAATGCATAATCTTGAAAAACGAAACCTATATTTCTTTTTTGTGGTGGAAGATTTATATTCCTTTCAGTATCAAGCCATATTTTTTCTTTAACTTTTATAAAACCATAATCTACAGGAGTTAACCCAGCTAATATTCTGAGAATAGTTGTTTTTCCAGCACCAGATTTGCCAAATAATGTAATAAACTCTTTATCCTTTATATGTATATCTATATTAAGCTCAAATTCTGTATCTTGCCCAGTAAGGTGTTTTTTTATTTTAATTTCTATCATAATTTATCAGCTTTAATAATTTTTTTATTTACATAAAAAAGAATCAGTAAGATTAAAAAGGATATACCAAATAGTACTAAGGAATAAAGATGAGCTTTTTTGTAGTTAAGTGCTTCTACTTCCTCATATATGGCTATAGAGGCTACTTTTGTTTCACCAGGAATAGAACCACCAACCATTAAAACTACTCCAAATTCTCCTATTGTGTGAGCAAAAGAAAGTACAATTCCCGTTATAATAGATGATTTTGTGTTGGGGATTAGTACTTTAATTAACGTTTGTAGTTTAGATTTACCTAATGTATATGAAGCTTCTATAATAGATTTTGGAATAGATGAAAACCCAGACTGTAAAGGATGAACCATAAAAGGTAAACTGTATAGTATAGAGGCTACCACTAATCCTTCAAATGTAAATACAAGTTTTATATTAAATATGTTTTCTAGAAATTTCCCTATATATGCATCTGGGGAAAAAAATACAAGAAAATAAAAACCAATTACTGTAGGTGGAAGAACTAAAGGCATAGCTATAACTGTTTCAATTATCGGTTTGAATTTACTTTTTGTGTATGCAAGAAAGTATCCAAGAGGGATACCAATTATTACTAATATGGAAGTAGTTAAAAAGGCAAGCTTGAATGTAATAACTAATGTTTCTATAAAATCTTTATCTATTTGCACTTTTATATCTCCATAAGAGATACTTCATTTGTTTTTATAAATGCTGTTATGTTATCACCCTCTCTTAGAGATAGTCGTTCTGCAGATTTTGTAGTTATGATTGATTTAATTTTTTCATTTTTCCACTGCATAATAATTTCTGTTAAAAGTTTTCCTTTGTTTATTTTTAATATCTTACAGTTTAGTCTATTTTGTAAGCTAATTTCTCCTTTGAAATCTTTTGCTATTGACACTTCTGTTTCTTTAAAAAGTACATAAACTTCATTTCCTATTTTTAAGAATTCTTCTTTATTTCCTATAATTATTGAGAAAATTTTTTCACTTTGAATGTTTACTTCTACTATAGATATGTTTCCGGAGGTACTGACCTTTGATATAAAGCCTTTTAGCTTATTCATCTTTTACCAGGTATCCATATTTTTTGAATATTTCTTTTGCTTTTTTTGAAAAAAGAAATCTAAAAAATTCGTAAGCCTGCTTTTTATTCTTTGCATTTTTCAGTAATACTGCTCCTTGCTTTATCGGATTATACAGATTTTTGTCTACTTCTACCCATATACCTTTACTTTTTACTACAGGTGCTAATACAGATGATTTTGATGTAAAACCTATATCAACAAAACCTTTTAATATATAGTAGTTTACCTGAGATACACTTTCTCCATAGATTATTCTGTTTTTTATCTTTTTAAAAACTTTTAAATTTTTTAAAATTTTTATGCTTTCTCTTCCATAGGGAGCTGTTTTGGGATTTGGGATTGCTATTTTGTTTACTTTGTAAATGATATTTATATTCAGGTCTTTTTTAGAAAAATTTTTTGTAGTCCATAACACAATAAGTCCATAAGCATATGTTTTTGGCTTTGTTATTGTTAGACCTTTTTTGTAAAGGAAGATAGGATAGTTCATGTCAGCAGACAAAAATATATCAAATGGTGCCCCTTTTGTGATTTGATTTGTAAGTTTTCCAGAAGAAGAAACTATTTTTTTTATAGAAACATCTGTATGTTTTTGTTTATAAGCTTTTATAATTTCATCAATCACATATTGAGCATTAGCAGAAACTGCAAGAATGATACTATCTTTAGCATACGTGTTATAAAAATACAGAAAAATTAAAGCTGTAATTATGGTAGTTATGTAATTCAATTTATATAATTACCTCTTTAATAACTGGATTTTGGACTATACTTTCTGCAATTAAAGAATTTATTCCATACAATGCAGAAAATATAATTAGTAAACCAACAATATATTTCAAGTCTTTCTTTGATGAAAGTTTTAATCCCATATATATAAGATAAAGACTATATAAAAATCCAATTATACTTAAGGGTCTAAGATACTGGTATATATCAACTATGTCTGATAACCATATGGCTGTACTACCAAAAGCTGATATTTTTAAAGCAGTAGCAAAACTTATAGATTTATCAAATATTCTAATAAAGACCGCAAAAGCATATACACTTATTATGTCAAGGAAATATGTAGTTAGACTATAAGCAATTGTTTTTTTTAGATAAATTCCTTCTAAAAAGAACATACTAAAAAAAGACAGTATAGGTCCAATTGATGCTAATAAAAGAATATATCTGAATATAAAAAGATAAGATATTTCTTTATGTAAAATCTCATACCATGTTTTCTTAGGAAACAGTATTATTTTTATCGCTAATTTTATTATCTCTTTCATCTGCTTTTGCTTTCATGTAAAAAAGATTTGATATAATATATAGTCTACCACTTATTATATAAAGCTGGAGGTAGTTTAATGGAACTGTGGGCTAAGGTAGGAGATGAAAAGGTAAAGTTTCAGGGAAGTTTTAAATCTGTAATGGAACAGTTATTAGAAAAGGCAAAAGATAAAGAAGCTACCTTATTATCTTTTCATACAGGACAAAAGGAAAGAAGAAGATTTAAAAGAGATTATAGAGCAGCAAAAAAAGATTTGGTACAGCTTGCAAAGAATTATCTTGCATGGAGTTATCTTATAGAGATTAGAAAGCTAAATAGAAAAATAAAGGAACTAAATACTAAAAGAAAAGTAGAACCAAAAAAATCAGCCTTTTATGAAAATCAGATACAGGAACTAAAAAAACAGTTAGAAGAGATTGAAAGTAAACTAAACAATCTTTGTTAAATTTGATTAAAAACTGAATATGAAATAATATTATTTAAGATATTAATTTGGCGGGGTAGCCAAGTGGTAAGGCAGGGGACTGCAAATCCCTTATACGCGGGTTCGATTCCCGCCCCCGCCTTTTGGTTTAATTAAATGTTTAAATGGTTTCTAAGGAAAATCTTAGTTGTCTTTCTTGTATTTCTTTCTTATTTTTTAATTCTCACTTTCTTATATATGATGGGTTCTATCTCTCCTGAGAAAGTCTTTAGTATATCTGGGACGTCTGTAGGAAATCTAATAGTATCAAATCCTTTACTTATGTCAGGTTTATTATTCGTACTAATTTTATTTGATATTTCGTTGTTGAAAAAAATTAAAACTTAGAGGTAATTAAAATGGCAAGACTTGTTGTTTGTACAGAAAAAAAACCTTTAAAGTTTGAAGTAAATGGAGAAACTATAGCTATATGTCAGTGTGGTCTATCAAAGAAAAGACCGTACTGCGATGGCTCCCACAAGAGAGCCAGAGATGAGGATGATAATAAGTTGTATGTTTATGATGAAGATTCTCGTGTTGAGATAAAATTTAATCCTTATTTTTGAATGATTTCGCCAATTTTAAATATTGGTAAGTATAATGCTACTATTATAGTTCCTACAATCCCACCTATGAATATGATAAGGAGTGGTTCTATAAGAGATAAAAGTCCTTCTACTGTTCTATCAACTTCATCTTCAAAAAAGTTTGATATTGTATCAAGCATTTCATCAAGTCTTCCTGTATTTTCTCCTACTTTTATCATTGCAAGAAATATCAGAGGGAAAACTTTTTTATCTAAAGATAGATAAAGTTCTTTACCTTTTTCTACTTCATCTTTGGCTTTTAAAATAGCTTCTTCAATTATTACGTTGCCTGCCACTTTTGCTGATATTTCAAGAGCTCTTATTATAGGTACTCCTCCATTTACAAGAGTAGATAAAGTTCTTGCAAATTTCGCTATAGCTCCCTTTCTGAAAATTTCTCCTAGCAATGGTATAGAAAGAAAAACTCGATGATAAAATTTCTTTCCCTGTGGTGTTTTATATATGAAAGAATTAAGAGCTATAATTCCTACAATTATAAGCATTATGTTGAGTATGTTGCTTTTTACAAAATTACTTGTATCAACGATTAACTGCGTTAAAAATGGTAAAGAACTACCAAATCCTTTGTATAATTCTGCGAATGTTGGAACTATAAAAGTTAAAATACCAAAGACTATTAGTGTTGCAAAAAATACTACAGCAGCTGGATACCATGATGCACTTATAATTTTTCTCTTTATAGCTGCTATTTTTTCATAATATTCTGAAGCTCTTTGTAAAATTGTGTCTAAATTACCAGATTCTTCAGCTGCAGATATAAGATTTATTAGAAAATCTGGAAAAACTCTTTTATGTTTAGACATAGCTGTAGATAAAGATTGCCCTGCTGATACATCTTCTTTTACAACTTTTAATGCTGAAGATAGAGTTTTATTTGGTAGTTGTTCAGATAAAATTTCCAATGCTTCTGCTATTCCTACACCTGCACTTATTAAGGCTCCTAACTGTCTTGTAAAAATAGCAAGGTCTTTTTCTTTAACTTTAGGCTGTAATATAGAAAAACCACTTAATTCTTTTCCTTTTTCTTTTCCTAAAACTTTAAGTTTGATATTTCTTAAACCTTGTAAGGTAAGCTTTTCTTCAGCTTCTGCTATGGATGTAGCTTCAATTATACCTTCGCTAGTTCTTCCGTATTGGTCTATACCTTTATAAGAAAACTTCATATTCCTCCCCTCTTATGATATTGTAGCCATTATTCTTTTTAGTTCATTAGGATCAGGAGATACCCTTAACGCATCCTCTAAGGTTATAAGATTTCTTGCTAATGCCCTTGCAAGAGACTGATTAAATGTTTGCATACCTGTTTCTACCTGACCTGTTTGCATTAATCCATAAATCTGATGAATTTTGTTTTCTCTTATAAGGTTTCTTATTCCTGTTGTAGGTATTAAAACTTCGTGAATTAATATCCTTCCACCACCAACTTTTGGTAATAATCTTTGAGAGATTACTCCCTGTAAAACAAAACTAAGCTCAGTTCTGACCTGATCCTGCTCATTTTCTGGAAAAACATTGATAATTCTGTTAATAGTTTGTATAGCTGTATTTGTATGTAATGTACCAAATACAAGGTGACCTGTTTCAGCTGCTGTTAAAGCTGCCTTTATAGTTTCAAGGTCTCTCATTTCCCCAACTAAGATAACATCAGGGTCTTCACGAAGAGCATACTTTAAAGCTATATGAAAAGCGTCTGTATCATTACCTATTTCTCTTTGGTTTACTATAGATTTTTTATGGAAATAGACATATTCTATAGGGTCTTCTATAGTGATTATATGATAAGGAAAATTAGTGTTTATATAATCAATCATTGAAGCTAATGTGGTGGTTTTACCAGAACCTGTTGGACCTGTAACTAGTATAAGTCCCATACTTTTATGGCATAGCTGTTTTACTGCCGGGATTAATCCAAGTTCTTCCATAGGTTTTATTTCAAAAGGAATTCTCCTTAATGCTGCTGCTACTGTTCCTCTTTGAAAAAATACATTAACCCTAAATCTTCCTATGTCTTTTATACCAAAAGAGAAGTCCAGTTCTTTGTCCTGCTCAAACCTGTTTCTCTGCTTTTCGTTCATTATAGAGTATATGAGACTTTGTGTATCTTTAGGTTGTAGAACTGGATATTGAGTAAGTGGCATTATTTTCCCATCTACTCTTATAGCTGGAGGAGAACCAGCTGTAATATGTAAATCACTAGCGTTGTGATGTACTACTATTTGTGCAAGTTCATCAATTGAAACTGGAACTTTATTACTCTCTATCATTTTACTTACCTCATAAGTACTCTTTCTATTTCTGCTATATCGGTTATTCCTTTTTTTACTTTTGATAGACCATTTTCATATAATGTTCTTACACCTTTTTTTCTTGCATATTCTCTTATATCATCTTCTGTTTTTTCTTCTAAAATCATTTTTCTTATCGTTGGATCTATATCAAGTACTTCATGAACTGCTGTCCTTCCTTTATATCCTGTGTAATTACAATGCTCACAGCCCTTTGGATTATGAACGAAAAAGTTAGCTTCTTTTATATCTTCCTCTGTTAATCCCATCTCTAGCCAGAATTTATCTGGAAAATCTGCTGGAACTTTACATTTATTACATAACTTTCTAACTAATCTCTGAGCTATTATCATATTTACTGCTGTAGCTACAAGAAACTTTTCTACACCTATGTTTAGAAGTCTTGTTATAGAAGATGGAGCATCATTTGTATGAAGTGTAGAAAATACGAGATGTCCAGTTAAAGCTGCTTTGATTGATATATCTGCAGTTTCTGGATCTCTTATCTCTCCAACTAAAATAATATCTGGGTCTTGTCTTAAAAATGCCCTTAAGGCTTCTGCAAATGTAAGTCCGATTTTTTCTTTTATATGTACCTGATTTATCCCCTGTATTGATACTTCTACAGGATCTTCTGCAGTAACAATGTTTACATCTTCTTTATTCCTTTCCATTAAAACGGTATACAAAGTAGTAGTTTTACCAGAACCTGTTGGACCTGTGACTAATATCATTCCCCATGGTTCATAAATTGCTTTTCTTACTTTTTCAAGGTCGTCTTTTTCAAAACCTAAATCTTCAAGTTTAAGTCCTGTATAACTTTCAGCATCTTGTATCCTCATAACTATTTTTTCACCATATACAGTAGGAATAGTAGAAACCCTCAAATCAATCGGCTTTCCATCTATCTTTACTCTTATCCGTCCATCTTGAGGTAATCTTTTTTCTGCTATGTCTAGATTTGACATTATTTTATAGCGGGCAATGATAGCTTCTTTTACAGAAGCTGGTAATTTCTGATATGTTCTTAATATGCCATCTATACGGTATCTTACTCTTATCTCTTTTTCCATTGGTTCAATATGAATATCAGAAGCTCCCATTTTTACAGCATTTAGTATTATTATCCTTGTAGCTTTTACTATAGGTGCTTCTTCTGCTTCAGCTAATGCTTCTCTTAAATTTATCTCTTCGCTGTCTTTTATTTCTTCTTCAATATCTGAGTCAAAATCTGTATCCAATATCATCTGGTCAAAATCAGATACTACAAGGGATTCTAATCCCTGTTCTATCTCCGATAGTGTTCCAACCATAGTATCTATGTTTTTAAAACCTAAGAAAGCAAGCTGGTGAAGAATATCTTTGTCTATAGGGTTTAAAGCTACAATCTGTACACAGTCTTTATTTAACACAACAGGGAAAAATTTTTTCTTTTCCATATAGTGAAACGGTATAGAGGATAAAAGTTTATCGTCTATATTCTTGGAAATCTGTTCTTTTATATAAGGTTTTATAGAAAGATAATCAACAAAGAAAGATTTTAGTTTATTTTCATCCAGTATCTTTTCTTCTATTAGATATACTAGTATTTCTGTCAGGTCAGAAAAGGAGTAGAGTTTACCTTTAATATCATCTAATAATTCTTCCTGAAGAATATTAAAGTCTATAAGTTTTGCAAGTATAGGAAATTTTGATTTTAAAAAATCTATAGAGACATTCTTCGCTCTCATTTTAGAATTCCCTCAAATTTGTAATAAACTTTTCGTAAATTTTTCTTTTAAATTAAATCACTTATCTGTTTTGGTATAGACACTATTTTTTTTGTATTTCTATTAATACAGCAGTGTTTTGTATAGCCTTCACACACTACTTTTTTATTTTGTGTTTGTAGTGTGTATTTAAAACTAAAAAAATACTTATTCATATCTGTTAAAACTGCTTTTATCTTGAACCTATCCCCAAATCTTAAATATTCTTTATATTTTATTTTTAGTTCTAATAAAACTATATCTATATTTAATTTGTCTCTTATTATCTCATAAGGTAAGCCTTTTTTTTCTAAAAAAAACCCCCTAGCTTCTTCAAAATACCGTGGATAGTTAGAATGGTGAACTATCCCCTGTGCATCAGTTTCATAGAAAAAAACTTTCCTTTCATATACTACATAATTCATGACTTTTCTATAGTATCCTGAAGGGCTTCCCACATTCTAGAAGCACCTTCTATAAATCCTTTTAAGTGTTCATCTAACTCCATAGTTACAGTAATTGCATCGCTTACATTTCCATGGTCTAAATCAAATTGTGTCAAAAGAGCTATAGTAATTACTCCTTTTTCTGATAGAGCATCCCAGGCCTCTCCATAAGGAAATGCCATTACAATTTGACCATTGTCTTTAGATATATAAACTACAAGATATGGTTCTTCTGTTTCTTCATCATAGTCTACATCAAGTTCTATTTCCCAGCATGTTTCTTCATTTTCTATCATTTCTTTTAAATAACTATCTGGTTCAACTATTGCTATTATTTCCTCATCTTCTGTCATCCTGACATCATAAGGTTGGTATGTATGCTCCATAAATACCTCCTAATTAATGAGTTTTATTCCTTCATTTATAAGGTTATTTAGTTCTTCTTTTGATGGTGCTTCTGCATATACTCTAAGTACAGGTTCAGTTCCAGAAGCTCTAAACAAAATCCAGCTATCATCTTCAAATATAAGTTTTATTCCGTCAGTTTTATCTATCTCTCTTATTTTTTTCCCAGCAAAACTATCTGGTGTATTTTCTTTAAGTTTCTCTATTAGCTCTCTTCCTTGATTTCCTTTTACCTTTATATCTACTCTTTTATAAAAAGCTGTACCAAATTCGTCATGTAATTGCTTTATTATATCAGTTAATGGTTTTTCTTTTAATAGGATTAGTTCCAAAATCATTAATCCTGATAACAATCCGTCTCTCTCAGGAATATGAAATCCAAATCCATATCCTCCAGACTCTTCACCACCAAAGGCAACCTGTTCTTTTAACATAATGTCTGCAATATATTTAAATCCGACTGGTGTTTTATATAATTTTCTACCTTCTTTTTCACATATTCTATCTACTAAATAAGAAGTAGAGATAGTTTTTACTACTGCTCCAGGAATTTTTTTATTTCTTATAAGATGAAGTAATAAAAGTGCATATACTGTCTGAGTGCTTACAAACTCTCCATCTTCTGCAACGATGCCCACTCTATCTCCATCTCCATCATTTGCTATACCTACTATAGATTCTGTAGCGAGTACTTTTGCCATTAAAAGCTGTAAGTTTTTTTCTATTGGTTCTGGGTGGTGAAATCCAAAAAATGCATCCCTAAAGTTATTTATTTCTATCGTTTCTAAAAAAGTTCCATCTAATACTCGACTTAAGTAGCCTATAGTAGCTCCATGCATTGGGTCGTGAACTAATTTTTTATGGTGTTGTTTAAAAAGTTCTTCAATTAAATAATTTTTTAATTTTGTCAGATAGTACTCATTTATATCTATTTCTTCCCATTCTCTTTTGCCTTCTTTTACAGATATATTTTTTATTCTTTTTTCTACATCAGAAACTATTTTCGGTGTAGCTGGTCCTCCATAACCTCCTTTTATTTTATATCCATTGTACTGATATGTATTGTGAGATGCTGTTATCATTACACCTTCATCACATTTGAAATCTCTGGTTATCAAAGATAATGCAGGTGTAGAACAGTGTCCTTTAGATAGGATTACTTCTAAATCATTACTTGCAAAGACTTCTGCTACTGCTTTAGCAAATTCTTCAGACATAAACCGAGTATCATAACCTATAGCAACCTTTCTTCCATTGTTATTTTTTATATGTTCTGCATGAGCTTGAGCGACTTTTTTTACATTCTCAAATGTAAACTTATCAGCAATAACATCTCGCCATCCATCTGTTCCAAACTTTATCATAGTTTTCCCCCTTTATAACTCTTTTTTCTTTTCTTTTATCTGCCAGTAAATACCATCAAATATATCAATTAGTTGGTTAGAAAAATTTTCGGAAAGGTCATCTACATAATCACTAGGTATGGCTATATCCCATAAATATGGATTGTTAGCAACGATACCAGTTCCACTTCCAACTGAGTAAACAACAAGATTTATAACTCCTATTGAAACAAGATTTGGTGAAATTTGGGAAAGTTTATTTATTATATTTTCATCGTACATTTGAAGAAGATAATACTGATTGTTTTGTTTAATATCTAATAGTGTAAGATTATTTTTTTTAGCTGAGGATTTTAGTTCGTTTACATACTCTTCAGGTTTGATATTTGGATACGCTCTTTCTATAAAGACAGCAGATCTTACAGTTTCAACAGCCATGTTATATACAAAAAAGTAAACTAAAAAAAGAGTAGCTACTATACCTAAACCTGTAATAATGAAAAATGGAAGATTTTTCCTCATTTTTTCTCCTGCAAAGATTTTTCGTTTTGTTTTTTCTTTTCTTCGTTATAACTTGCTTTAATGGATAAAGCCCATAAAAGACCTACAGTTACTACCATGAATGTAAAGAATATAATTCCTGCAAGCTCAAACCATGTGCTTTCAGTTTCCATGATTCCTCCTGAAAAACAAAAAAATGATTAAATAAAAGTTATTATAATATAGAATATTATCTAGTTAATAAGGTGTTGATATGGAGGTGAGCAAGATGATTTACGAAATAGAAACAACAAAAAAACCTGAAGAAATTGTTAATATTTTTGAAGAAAAAGCTAAGGAAAAAGGGTTTGGTACTTTACACTCATATAATGTTCATAAGCTTTTAGAAGAAAAAGGACATCCAATAGAAGAAGAAGTTTACATTTTTGAAATATGTAATCCATCTTATGCAAAGCAGGCACTTACAAAGGAAAGTAAGGTTGCTTGTTTTCTGCCGTGTAGAGTGGCTATATATACAAAAGGTGGTAAAACAGTAATTTCAACTATGGAACCTTCTTCTATGTCACAGGTTTTCGGAGAAAGCATATCAGATATAGCAAATGAGGTAGATAAAATTATAAAAGATATAGTACAGGAACTTGCGAAATAATAATAAAATTTAGGAGGTTTTTTTCTATGAAAAAATTACTTGCATTTATGCTAGCTGTTTCTATTTCAACTTCTAGCTTTGCTATATCAAAATCAGAGGCAGAAAAACTTATAAAAGAGTACGCTTCTGGTTCTAACTATGTATCAAAAATACACGTTTGTGAAAATGATAAATACTATATAGGTGAGCTATACCTTGAAGGTTATGAAGATATAGGTGTTACAGTAAGAAATATTTTTGTTGATAAAAAAACAGGTGATATATATCCAGAGTTTGCTGTAACAAAGGCTCACTGTTATATGCATGAAGAATGAAAAAAATAGCTGTTTTAACCAGTGGTGGAGATGCTCCGGGGTTAAATGCTTGCATAAGGGCTGTCGTTAGGACAGCCTATTTTCATAATATTTCTGTTATAGGTATAAAAAGAGGGTATAAAGGACTAATAGAAAAGGATTATTGTCTTTTAAATCCTCGGTCTGTAGGTGGAATAATCAATAAAGGTGGAACAATTCTACATTCCTCTCGAGAACCAAGATTCAAAATTCCTGAATATAGGAAAAAGGCTTATGAAAATCTAAAAGATTTAGGTACTGATACATTAATCGTTATTGGTGGAAATGGTTCTTTTACTGCTGCAAATATCTTTGCTAAAGAATTTCCTATAAACGTGATAGGTATTCCTAAAACTATAGATAATGATTTATATGGGACAGATTATACTATAGGATTTGATACTGCTGTTAATAATGCTGTTGAAGCAGTTGATAAGATAAGAGATACAACAATATCTCATGAAAGAATATTTGTTGTTGAAGTAATGGGAAGGGACAGTGGTTTTATAGCTCTTGATGTTGGTATAGCTACAGGTGCAGATATTACGCTTATTCCTGAATATCCTTTTCCTCTACATTTGGTAATAGAAAAACTTATAGATTCTTATAAAAAAGGAAAAACATTTTCTATTATTATACTGGCAGAAGGAGTAGCAAAAGCTCAAGACCTTGTACCAATTTTAGAAGAAAAACTAAAAAACTATTCAATAGGAGGTATAAGATACTCTGTTCTTGGTCATATCCAGAGAGGTGGTTCTCCAACAGCTTTTGACAGAATAATAGCTTCAAGATTTGGAGCTTTTGCTATAGAAAAATATTTAAAAGGTGAAAAAAACTTTATGGTTTCATATGAAAAGGGGCAGATAAAAACAAAGCCTTTGGATATATCCTTTGGAAAAATAAAAAAGCCAGATTTAGAAATTTTTGAACTTACAAAAAAGCTAACTATTTAAAAATTGCATAAGGAGCATATATTTTTTTGTCATGGAAATAACACAGGTAACTATATATCCTTTTGATACAGGAAATATTGGTGGCAGAGTTAGAGCAGTAGCAGATATAGTTATAAATGATGAAATATTAATAAAAGGTATAAAGGTAGTAGAGTCAAAACATGGAGGACTTTTTATATCTTTTCCTAAAAAAAGGAGTTCTAAGGGAAATTTTATAAATATAATAGAACCTTTGTCTAATCAAAGTTATGAAAAAATTAGAAGAGCAGTAATAGATAAATATAAAGAGGTTATGAATATAAAAGTGGAGGAAAATATTGAGTCTAATAAATAAAACTATTAAGATACTTGGAAGTCCAAAGCTTGGAGTATTTGCACTTATTATTCTTGCTATCTTAACTGTAATAGGTTCTACATATATAAAACAGGGAGAAACTTACTTTACATATGTAAGAGAATACGGTGAAACAGCAGCAAAAATTATATGGATGTTGTGGTTAGATAAAATATTTCACGCGTGGTATTATCAACTTCTTATGGTTATTGTTGGTATATCTGTAATATTTGCTACCATTGATAGATTTCCAAGGATATTTCTTTCAGCTTACGGTAAAGTAAATAAGAAACTCTCAGAAAAAATTTTAAAGAAAAAAACAACATTAAAGTTTGAAGTAAACAAGCCTATCAGAGAAGTCTTAGAAAAAGTTCTTACTTTCCTTGGTGATAAAGGTTTTAAAAGTGTAGACAAGATAGAGGAGGATAATGCTGTATATCTGTTTGCAGAAAAGGGAAAGGTATCAAGGCTTGGAATGTTGGTGACTCATATAGGTATAATCGTTTTCTTGGTAGGAGCTTTTATGGGTTCTTATTTTGGTATTAGAGGACAGGTAGAGATTGCAGAAGGAGAGGCAGCAAACATTTTCTACAAATTTAGAGAAGGTTCTCTACAGCCAGGAAATGAAGTTGTGGAGCTTCCATTTACTATAAAGGTAAATAAATTCTGGCTAGATTTCTATGATAGTGAAAAGTTTAAAGGTGCAGTAAAGTCTTTTAACAGTGAAATAGAGATATGGAAAGAAGGAAAATTAGTAGAAAAAAAGGTTATAAAAGTAAATCATCCTATGGTTTATGGAGGTTATAGAATTTTTCAGGCTTCATATGGAAAAACAGGTGAAATAAAAAGAGCAAAACTTATAGTAGTAGACTATAACAAAATGTTAGATATTATGAAAGCTATATCCCATGTAAACAAACAGCTTGAAGAAGCAAAGACACCAGAGGAAAAAGAAAAATTACAAAAACTAATGAAAGAATTAGAAACACAGTCTATTATTCTATTTTCACAGGCACCTCGTGTAAATTACTCTTTTGGAGAAAGAGTAATAAAAGTAGAAGGAATACCTTTGCAGGTTATAAACCAAACTCTAAATTACAAAAATCCTATGTTAGTTAATCAGGATATATATGACCCAGTTATAGTGGTTAGAGTTAAATATAATGGCAAAGAATTTAATTTACCTATACTGGCAGACCCAAATGTAGCTATTCCAGCATTTAATCAGTTTGGTTATAAACATGGATTTCCATACTTGATAATGATTGAAGAATTTGAGCCAAGGTACTTTTCTGGATTACAGATAAGTAATTTTCCAGGTACAAACCTTATATGGCTTGGAACAATTATAGTAGTTTTTGGCACAATGCTCGCATTTTATACAATTCATAGGAGAGTATGGATAAAACTTGAAGAAAAAGAAGGAAAAACACTAGTTTATGTTGCTATATACTCTCAAAAATTTAAAGAATCTTTCTTAAGAGATATAAAAGAAAATCTTTCTAAGTATTTAACTTAACTTTTAGCTTGAATTAGTATTAATAATGCATATAAGTTATAATTCATTAATTTAGTTGAGATTAAATCTTAGTAAAAGATGGAGAAAGGATGAAAATATTAGAAGTACCAGAAAATAAAGAAGTAATAGTAAAAAAAATACCAAATATTGATAACCCATTTTTAAAAAAAGTTGAAGCTATGGGGTTAAAAAAAGGCGAGAAAGTAAAAGTTTTATCTAAAGTAGGAAGAAATCTTGTAATAAGTGTTGAAGGAAGAAAAATGGTAATTGATGAAGAACTTGCTAAGGAGATAGAAGTGGAATGAAAGAGATAACAGTAGCTCTTATTGGAAATCCTAATGTAGGTAAGACAACTCTTTTAAATCTACTTGCAGGTACAGATTTAAAAGTAGGAAATTGGCCGGGAGTTACAGTAGAAAAAAAGGAAGCTACGATAAAGTATAAAGATTATTTAATTCACATAGTAGATTTACCAGGTATTTATACATTAGAACCACTTTCAGAAGCAGAAGAAGTCGCTATAAATTTTTTAGAAAATGAAAAGATAGATGTTATTTTAGATGTAATAGATACTCAAAATTTTGAAAAGAATTTTTTTCTAACTACCCAGCTACTTGAATTTGAAAAACCTACAGTTATAGTTTTAAACATATATGATGAAGCACAAAGAAAAGGAATAAGTATTAATATTCCATTTCTTGAAGAAATACTAAATATAAAAGCTGTAAAAACAATAGCCAGAAAAGGTGAAGGAGTAGATAAGGTTTTAGATGCAATTATACAAGTATATGAAAAGCAACAGATACCTTCTATAAAGTACGAACAGAAAATAGAAGAAATAATATCAAGACTATCTAAACTATTAAATAAGAAACTTACAAAACATGAAGCTATAAAAATCTTACTGTATGGTGTAAAAGATAGAGATTTAAATAATAAAATAGAAGAATTAAGAAGAGAACTTGAGCGATTTTACGGTGAGAGTTTAGAGGATATTATAAAAGACGAAAGATTTGGTTTTGCCCATGGTGTTACAAAGGAGGTAGTAAAAAAGGAAAAGGAACAAAAGTATGATATTACAGAGTTATTAGATACATTTTTACTTCACCCATATATAGGCATTGGAATATACGTTTTTATTATGTTTTTATTATTTAAAGTAGCATTTGATTTTTCATCTCCATTAATGGACTGGTTAGATGGTTTTCTTGTAGAGTTTTTATCCCCGATTTTGGTTAATATTTTAAAAACATTAAATGCTTCAGATTTGATTATAAACTTTTTCACCGAAGCTGTTATAGGTGGAGTTGGATTTGTACTTACTTTTGTCCCTTTAATAGCTGTATTGTTTTTTTTAATGACCTTTCTTGAAATGTCTGGATATCTTCCAAGAATAGCTGTTTTAATGGATAGATTTATGGAAAAGCTTGGTCTTCATGGAAGTATGGTTATACCCCTCATGCTTGGATTTGGATGTAATGTTCCAGCTATAATGGCAACAAGAGTTATAGAGGATAAAAGAGATAAATTTATAGTTATTATGATGATACCTTTTATGACATGTCCTGCAAGACTGATAGTTTTTGCTTTTTTTGCATCAGTTTTCTTTGATAATCCTGTAATAATTATAATGGCTCTTTACTTGCTTGGTATCATAGTTGGTCTTATTACAGCCTTTTTCCTTAAAAAAACTACCTTCAAGGGAAAACTAACTCACTTTGCTTTAGAATTACCACCATATAGAATACCAACACTAAAAGCTCTTTTGTCTGTTACGTGGATACACACTAAAGGATTTATATATAGAGCTGGAACAGTCATATTTGCAATATCTATAATTGTATGGGGTCTTTTAAATCTTCCTCCTAATATAAAAGACCAATCTCAAAGTTATGCAGCAAAGATAGGACAGGTATTAGTTCCTGTTTTTGAACCAATAGGTATTGATGATTGGAGAGCAACTGCTTCTTTAATCCCTGCTTTTTTAGCAAGAGAAATAGCTTTAAGTGCCCTTGGTACTATGTATTATGCAGAAGTAAAAGAAGAAATAAAATCAGAAAATTTCAATTTTAAAGAAGAGATTATAAATCAAACAAAAAAACTATTTATATCAATAAAAGATGCTACCTTTTCTGTTTTTTCTATAAAGATAAAAGCTTTTGAAGTGGCAAATGAAGAGTTTGAAACATTAAGGAATGTAGTTAAAGCACATTTTACCCCATTGTCAGCATTGTCTTATATGATACTACTTCTTATATACACATCATGTGTAGCTACTGTTGCTGTTATGATACAAGAGATTGGAAAAAAATATGCACTTTTATTTCTTGGATACAGTTTCGTTCTTGCATGGTCTATAGCCTTTATCATATATAACGTAGGAAAATTATTTATGTGAGGTTGATATGGAGAAGAAAAAATGGAAAACAGCTATAAGCTGGCATTTTGATAAAGAAGCATATGTAAGAGGCTACAAATTAAAAGACCTTATAGGCAACCTTACATTTTCTCAGGCTATATATCTTGTCCTTACTGGAAATCTACCTGATGAAAGAAAAACAAAAATGATGGATGCAATACTTATAACAATGATTGAGCATTCTATAGCACCACCTTCTGTAATTGCTGCAAGAGCTGTTATAAGTGGAGGTAATCCTATACACGTAGGAGTTGGTGCTGGTGTACTTGCGTTTGGCAAGGTTCATGGAGGAGCATTAGAAGATGCAATGAAACTTTTACAGGAAAACATAGATAAAAAACCTGAAGAAGTGGTAGAGAAATTTTTTAATGAAAAAAAGAGAATACCTGGATATGGACACAGATACTATAAAGAAGGAGACCCAAGAACACAAAAGCTTTTTTCCATTGCTAAAAACCTTGGTTTTTATGGAAAATACTGTGATTTTGCATTAAAGATAGAAAAAGAAATAGAAAAGAAAAAAGGCAAAAAATTAATTTTAAATGTAGATGGAGCTGTAGCTGCTGTAGCATCAGAGCTTGGCTTTGACTGGAAAATAGGGGAAGGTTTATGGATAGTAGGTAGAATACCCGGACTTGTGGCTCATACCTATGAGGAATATACATTAGAAAAGCCATTTTCAAAAAGATTAGATGAAGAAAAAGAAGCAGAGTATATAGGTGTACCACCTAGAGAATTAGAACTTTAAGGTTTATGGTTTTGGAAAACCAGGCTAATAAAAGGCATAAAAAAAAGAGAAATATACTTATAGCCTTAATAGTTTTGTTCGTATTTATTGTTGGAAATGTATATATATATGGCAAGTTATCAAAGGTAGAAGAAGGTATATATAATCCTTATGCATTTTTGATTATACTTAATATAAATGTAGTATTTTTTCTTACAATTCTTGCCTTAGCGTTAAGATATTTTATCAAACTTTTTTTTGAAGAAAGAAAATCTCGGGGAAAATTAAGGAAAAAACTAACTGTTATACTGCTTTCATTAGTTATAATTCCTTCGATGATAATATCAATAGCTTCTATAAGTTTGATATCAAATGCTACAAATATATGGTTTAGTGGTAAAGTTGAAGAAGCTTTAAAAACAATAGATGAAATATTAGAAAAAAATAAAAAAGAGTACGTCAAAATAGCAGATTCAATAGCAGAACTTATTCTAAATGAAAAGATACAACCAGACAAATTATTAACTTACTTTGACTTAAACTCTATTGTTATTATAGAAAATGGAAAAAAAGCTATATACGGTCAAAAAATAGCTTCAATAGATTATAAAAGGCTTTTAGAGAAAAAGTATCTAATCTTTTATAAAGATGACAGAGCTTACCTTAGATACTTAAAGAAAAAAAACCAGAATATTGTAATAATAGACAAAAAACTACCAGATTTTCTATCCAAGAAAAATAAGCAGGTTAAATCAATACTAAAACTATACTCTCAATTTAGATACTATAAAAATCCAATCAGAATTGGTTATATCCTTACAATGTTAATAATCACAATGTTCATAATATTAGCAGCTATATGGTTTAGCCATTATATAGTTAGAAATCTTACGTATCCTTTGGAACAGCTTGCAGAAGCATCAAAAAAACTTGCTAAAGGTAATTTAAACGTAAGAGTGAATATATCATCTAAAGACGAAATAGGAATCTTAATAGATGAATTTAACCATATGGTAAGTCAATTACAAAATCTTTATAAACAGTTAGAAATAAAAAACAAAGAGCTAGCTTATAGTAATCAATATTTAGAAACGATACTTGAAACTGCCAAAACAGGTGTAATCTTCTCAGATGAAGAAGGAAAAATTCAAAAAATAAATAGTGCTGCAATTAAAATATTAGGTATAGATAAAAGTAAAGTTATTAATAAAGATATAGTAGATTTTATAAAAGAACTTGGTTTTAGCTTAGATGAATTAAAGAAAGGTGCAAAAGTAAAATATAATGGAAAAATACTCCTTATGAAATTAACAAAAATAGAAAATACAAAAAAAGGTTATGTTTTAGTTATAGACGATATTACAAATATTGTTAATGCTGAAAAAATATTAGCATGGAAAGAAATAGCCCAGCGAATAGCACACGAAATAAAAAATCCTTTAACTCCTATAAGACTATCAGCAGAAAGAATAATAAGACAGTATGAAAAAGAAAATCCCAACTTTCCAGAGATATTAAAAAAAGCTACAGATATAATTTTTAAAGAAGTAGATTATTTATCCAATCTTGTTAGAGAGTTTAACCAGTTTGCTTCTATACAGGATAAATTAAGAAAAGAACCATTTAATTTAAGTGATTTATTAAAAGAACTAAAAGATAGGTATGAAACATCTGATTTTAAGGTTTACCTTGACTTAAATGAGGATGTTAAAATTGTAGGTGATAGAACCTTACTTAGACAGGCTCTTGCTAATTTAATTCAAAACAGTTATGAAGCCACAGAAAAACAAAAGGAACGATGGGTAAAACTAAAGGTGTATGAATATGATGATAAAGTTGTACTTGATATTACAGATAATGGTACAGGTATTCCAGAAGAAGAATTAGAAAAAGTTTTTTCCCCTTATTTTTCAAAAAAAGCCAAAGGTAGTGGTCTTGGACTATCTATAGCAAAGGAAATAATAGAATTACATAGTGGAACTATCAAAGCTGTAAAGTCTTCAAATGGTGCACACTTTATTATAGAACTACCTAAAAGTTAGCCTTATTCCTTTTTGACATATTGAAATTTTTATTTTTTTAGTTTTACAATTATGGAATGCATTTGATAATTAGAATATTAAAACTTTCTTATAGAAAGAATAAACATAGGTTAAGGCTTGTTAACTTAACTGAATTGGTATATTATCTATCAGTTAGGATATATTTATATCCGCATATGGATTTAAAATGTTTATTTTTAAAAGAAAAAAACTTCTTCATATGGCGCCTGCCACAAAAAACCTATATCCCACCCTACAAAAAAATCAAAAAGTCCCACAAAATAAAACAGGAGGTATATCAATGAGGAAAATACTGTCAACAGCAGTTCTAAGTATAGCAGCTGCTTCTTTAGTAATGCCATTTGAAGCTCAAGCAGCTAAAAAGGAGAGAAAATCTCCACCAGCTCCATTTTTAATATGGGTAGATGATGCTAAAGCTTTAGTTGGAAAACCAGATGTTAGGTTTATATGTAGTGATGGAGAAAAAAAATGTGAAAAACATATTCCAGGTTCAGCTATAACGTCTGCTCACGATTTACACTATCTAAAAGATATTAAAGAATGTAATGGACTTCCTATGTGTAAAGAAAGGGCAGAGAAATTTATTGGAGAAGAACTTGGTATAAGTAATGATATGACAGCTATAGCTTATGATGATGGAAGAGGTCCAAATGCATCTGGTGTATGGTATTTTCTCTATCTTTACGGTTTAGATGCAGATAAAGGGCAGGTAAAAATGTTAGATGGTGGACTTGCTACATGGGAAGCTAAAGGTTATCCATTAGAAACTGGACATGCAAAAGTACAGCCAAAAACATTTAAAGCAAATATAAGATGGGATATACTTGCTACAAAAGAAGAAGTATTAAAAGCTACCAAAGATAAAGAACATTACATCATATTAGATGCTAGAAGATTTCAAGAATATGTAGGAAAAGCTTTATTAAAAGCTGAATATGAGCCAGGTAAAGAAATACAGGTTAAAAGAGGTGGCCATATACCTGGAGCTGTATTCTTTGAGTGGAAGAAAGTAGCTGGAAACCCTTCAGGAAAACCAGGAAGACCACTATTTAAACCACTTAAAAAACTAAAAAGATACTTCAAAAAAGCTGGTGTTACTCCAGACAAAACAGTAATTACATACTGTCACGTTGGTACAGGTAGAGGTTCTTTTGTTTTTGCTGCTTTAAAGCTTGTAGGACATGATAAAGCTAAAGTATATGTTGGTTCTTGGGATGAATGGGGTAATGATCCATCTCTTCCAATTGAAAAATAATTAAAGGAGCCGGCCTTCTCAGGTCGGTTTTTTTATGGAGGTATAGAAAATGGAACATACACACGCACTGATAATGGGTTTAATAACAGGAGCTTTATTTGGAATAGTTTTACATAAAGTAGGAGCCATAAGATATTCAAGAGTAGAAGGGATGCTCTTACTTAGAGACCTTAAAATAATGAAATTTGCATTCACTGGTATAGCAACAACTTCTATAATCTACGGCCTTGTTCACCTCTTAGGCTATGCAGATGCACTAAATATTCATCCAAGAGTAATGCCATATATGGGGATAGCACACCTTATAGGTGGATTTTTGTTTGGTATAGCTATGGCATCAGCTGGTTTTTGCCCTGGTACATGTGTTGCCAGAGTTGGTGCTGGTAAATGGTTTGCAACAGCAGGAGTTATAGGTCTTATACTAGGTATAGTTATATACAGCATTATTCAGCCTTCTTTAGTAGAAGCAGGTATTTTAGGTCAAAAAGAAAAAATAACTTTATATGGTCTTTTAGGAATACCTTATGGAGTTCTTGCAGTAGTATGGGGAATAGCATTCATAATATTTGCAATAATAGCTGACTGGTTTGACCCTGCTAAAAAGTATGAGCAAAAAGAAAATAGAAACTTTTTAGATATGTTAAGAGGTGAATGGCACTGGCTACCTTCAGGGATACTTGCAGGACTTATAATAACGTGGGCTACTATGCAAGGTGAGTACCTTGGATTTTCAGGAGCAGCACTTGCACTTGTAGGATGGGTTGCTCATGTAATAGGTCATCCACTGCAAATAGTTCCAAATATAAATGAAACAATTATGTGGCATGCTGGTTTAATATTAGGAGTGCTTCCAGGAGCATTTATCAGTGCTATATTATCAAAAACATTTAAGTTTGATGCAGTTCCACCACCATTTGCTGTAGCGGTTACACCAGTACCATGGGTTAGACTTATACTTGTGTTCTTTGGTGGACTTTTCCTTGCCCTTGGAGCTATGATTGGTGGTGGGTGTACTACCGGAGCATTTTTATCAGCATATCCTACTTTATCAGTTGGTCCTATGGCTATGTCTGCCACCTACTTTGTAATAGGGGTTTTAACTGCAAACCTTATATACTTTGGTAGATGGAGTAGATTTGTACAGGCCAAAAAAGCAGCAGATGAAGTTTATGACTAACCTTTCAAGGAGGTGATTATAATGGAGCACCTACATGCATTGATAATGGGTTTAATAACAGGTGCTCTATTTGGTGCTGTTTTACACAAAGTAGGAGCTATAAGATATTCAAGAGTGGAAGGAATGCTCCTGCTTAGAGACCTTAAAATAATGAAATTTGCATTTATAGGTGTAGCTACGTCTTCTATACTCTATGGTCTTGTAGATATCTTAGGCATAGCTGAAATGACTCATATATATCCAAGAGTGATGCCATATATGGGGATAGCACATCTTATAGGTGGATTTTTATTTGGTATAGCTATGGCATCAGCTGGTTTTTGTCCTGGTACATGTGTCGCCAGAGTTGGTGCTGGTAAGTTTTTAGCTATTGCAGGAGTTATAGGTCTTGTTGCTGGAATTTTGGCTTATAATGAGCTTCAACCTACACTCGTAGAAGCTGGAATACTGGCAAAGAAAGAGAAAATAACTTTATATGGCCTTTTAGGCCTTCCTTATGGAGTTGTTGCAGTAGTATGGGGAATAGCATTCATAATATTTGCAATAATAGCTGATTGGTTAGACCCTGCTAAAAAGTATTATAAAGAACAGGAACCTCGCTCTCTTTTAGATATGTTAAGAGGTGAATGGCACTGGCTACCTTCAGGAATACTTGCAGGACTTATAATAACGTGGGCTACTGTGCAGGGTGAATATCTTGGATTTTCAGGAGCAGCACTTGCACTTGTAGGATGGATTGCTCATATGTTAGGTCATCCGCTACAAGTAGTTCCAACTATAAATGAGACTGTTATATGGCATGCAGGGTTGATACTTGGATTAATACCAGGAGCATTTATCAGTGCTATATTATCAAAAACATTTAAGTTTGATGTAGTTCCACCGCCATTTGCTGTAGCGGTTACACCAATACCATGGGTTAGACTTATACTTGTGTTCTTTGGTGGATTTTTCCTTGCCCTTGGAGCTATGATTGGTGGTGGGTGTACTACTGGGTCTTTCCTGGCAGCATATCCTACTTTATCAGTAGGTTCTATAGCTCAGTCTGGAACATTCTTTATTGTAGGAATACTTACAGCAAATTTAATATACTTTGGAAGATGGATGAAATTCATTCAGGCTAAACAATTGGCTGATGAAGTATACGATTAAAAAATAATATAAAGAGGTGTAGCAAATGAGCATGATAGAAAGAGTACTGTACTGGTTAGCAATAGTGGTTCTTATTGTTGGTTTGATTGGGTTAAAATCTCAAATTTCAGACCTAGAAAAGAAAGCCCAATCAGCACAGGTACAACTCCAAGAAGGAGGTGAAGAATAATGAACCCAAAAATTGAAAGAGCAATATATATAGGTTTGATTGTAGTTCTTGCTGGTTTACTTGTTAGTTTTGGGAAGAAAGAAGTAGAATTACAAAAGCAAATACCAGTTACAGCTCAAGAACTATATAAAAAGCTTGCTAATCCTAATGTGAATATCCAGATAATAGATGTTAGACCTTATGAACCAGAAGATGAAGATTACGATGATGAGTATCTATACTATACAGACATTCATTTACCTGGAGCTATTCCTCTTCCTGATTGTGATGAATCAAAAGCTCCTGAAGAAGCGGTTGAGCAAATTAATCCATATATCCCAACAATAATAGTATCAAGAGATGGAGACCCAGAGATATTCAAAAAATGTGCTCAAAAATTCAAAATAGCTCAAAACCTTGCAGGTGGAGTTGTAGCATGGGATGAAGCTGGTCTACCAACAGAAGATGGTGAATATGAGCCACCAAAAATGGGTGGTGGTGGAGGTTGTTTATAATAACTTAGTGGTGGGGCAACCCACCATTTTTTATCTAAAAATAGAAACTAAAAACTAGGAGGTAAGTTTAATGGCTCTTTCAAGAAGGGACTTCTTAAAAGCCCTTAGCGCAACGGGAGCTGGGTTAACCTTAGGAGGAAATGCTGCATTTGCAAAGGATGCAGTTTGGGTAGAAGATCCAAGAGCTTCTTATCCAAATACCTCATATACAGAAAATATGTATAGAAAAGAGTTTGCCTATACTTATGGTAAAAAAGAAGAACACGGTACAGCGTATCACTGTGTAAACTGTCAGGGTAACTGTGCATGGGATGTCTGGGTAGATAATGGTATCGTTACAAGAGAAAATCAGGTAGCAAACTACACACCTATAAATCCAAAAATCCCTGACTTTAACCCAAGAGGATGTAATAAAGGAGTACAGCACTCTCAAATAATGTATGAAAAAGATAGGCTTTTATATCCTTTGAAAAGAGTAGGTGAAAGAGGCTCTGGACAGTGGAAAAGAATAACGTGGGATGAAGCGATAACAGAGATAGCAGAAAACATATATAAAACAATGTTAGAGAAGGGACCGGAAGGTTTATATATACATGTAGGTTCTGGAATGCTTACAGAAGCAAGAGCAGCTTCAGGTAAGAGACTTGGAACACTTCTTGGTGCTGTAAGACCATATATAGCATCTTATGTTGGTGATATGTTTCAGGGTGTTTCTATAGTTTATGGCGAAGGTAATATAGGTTGTTCATGGGATTTTCAATATGTTACAGATGTACAGGTTTATTGGGGTATGGACCCAAATAAAACAAGAATACCTGATGCTCATTTTGTTTGGGAAGGAAAATATAACGGTTCGAAAGTTATAGTTATTACACCAGATTTTAATGCTACAGCGATACATGCAGATTTATGGGTTCCGGTAAAGGCTGGATATGATGCATTTCTTGCAATGGCTGTTATTAATGAGATAATTCAGAAAAAACTTTATAAGGAAGGTTTTGTAAAAGTATTTACAGATTTACCTTTCTTAGTAAGACTTGATAACAAAAAGTTACTTAGGATGTCAGATATAGATATAGAAAATCCTCCAGCTGAATTTGATGAAGAAATTTATAAAACTTTTGAAGAAAAAGCAGAAGGTAAAGAATTTGAACCAGAAGCATGTTTCTTCTGTTGGAATACAAAAACAAATAAATTAACACTAATGCCAGGAACTGAAGGATGCCCGGTTCCAACCTTAAGGTTAAAAGATGTAGGATGGGATATAGATCCAGCTTTAGAAGGTACATGGGAGGTAACACTAAAAGATGGCTCTAAAGTAAAGGTTACAACAGTATTTGAACTTCTAAAGGAAGAAGCTAAAAAGTTCTCTGCAGAAAAAACATGGAAATTAACAGGTGTTCATCCAACAATTGTAGAACAATTAGCAAAAGATATAGCTTTAAATAAAGTTGTTGAGATAAATGTAGGATTTACACTTGGTAAATACTTTAACGGTTTACTCTCTCATAGAGCAGTTGCATCTATACCAGGACTTGTTGGAAAGTTAGGACCTTATGGTGGATTAAACACAGAAAATGAATGGGCTATATCTGGAATGGGTAAACTTTCTGGTTTTGCAGGCAAGTATCAATTTAGATTTGCTTCAGGTTTTGTAAGTGAATTTGTGTTAGGTAATATGTTAAAAGATGCTGAAAAACTTTATGAAGATGAAGATGTAAAAAGAGCAACAGGGTTATCAAAAGATGAATATATAAAAAGAGTAAAAGAGACGCTTGCTAACTTTGGAACAGATGAAAAATGGAAAGATAATCTACATAAAAAAGATGGAAAACCATACTGGGATACAGTAGAAACTTTCCTTATATTTGCTGATTCAAGATTTAGAAGGAATAAAGGAAGTACTTATAGAGAAGCTTTCCTAAAGAAAGCTAAATTCTTTGCATATGTTGACTTTAGAATGAACTCAACAGCTCAATATGCAGATATAGTATTACCAGCGAAATCTCATTATGAAGTTTGGGATTTAAGAACAAACCCTGGTTATCATAGATATGCTAACTTAGCTCAGCCACCTGCCAACTTGAAACCTGTAGGCGAGGCTAAATCAGAATGGGAAATCTGTACTCTTATAGTAGAAAAGCTTCAAGAAATAGCATTAAAGCACTATGAAGAAGCTAAGAAAAGGGGAGATTCTAATCCAGAAAGATTTATAAAAATCCCTGACCCAACTCACAGTAAAACAGGGTACAGAGAACTAGATAAGCTTGTTGAAGAATATACTATAGGTGGTAAGGTAAGAAGTGATAAAGATGCAGTAGAATTTGCCCTTGAAAATGTAGACCAGTTTAAACCAAATACTATTGAATCTATGAGAAAAAGAGGTGGTTTCTTAATGTTAAATGATAAAGCTGGTAAATCATCACCTCTTTATCCAGATAAACCATATAATTCATTTGAGAATAATCTTTTCTTATTTGAAAGATTTGAAACTTTATCAGGAAGACTCACTTATTATGTAGACCATGATTTATGGATAGAATTTGGTGCAGCATTGCCAACAGCAAAAGAACCTATAAGACCAAAAAGATATCCGTTTGTTCTAATGTCACCTCACGCAAGATGGTCAATTCACTCAACATATAAAACTTCAAAGATACTACTAAGACTCCAGAGAGGAAAACCATATGTGATGATAAATCCAGAGATAGCTAAGAAAAAAGGAATAAAAGATGGAGATGAAGTAAGAGTATTTAATGCTTTAGGTGAGTTCTATGCTATGGCAAAACTTTATCCTTCTGCACCAAAGGATGCAATAATCATAGAGCATGGATGGGAGCCTTTATTCTTTAAAAATAATAAATGTCATAATGAAGTTGTTGGAGATTTACTAAACCTTCTTGAAATGTCTGATGGTTGGGGCCATCTAAAATTTGGTGGAAACTGG